>JAQVWW010000159.1 GCA_028709505.1 Eubacteriales bacterium | reverse complement strand
CGGGTTTTAGGTTTTTCAAAAAAGTGCGGCGGTGTATCGGGCAGGGGCCGTGCTCGGCCAGCGCCGCCAGATGCCGTGCCGTGCCGTAGCCCATGTGGGCGGCAAAGCCGTAGGCAGGATATTGGGCGTCATAGGCAGTCATCAGCCTGTCCCGCGTCACCTTGGCCAGTATCGAAGCCGCCGCCACGTGATAGCTGGTGGCGTCGCCCTTTATCAGCGGCTGCAACCGGGTATCGATGCGCAGACCCTTGACGGCATCGATTAGCAGCAGCTCGGCCGGCGTTTGCATGGCTTGCCAGGCCTGCTCCATGGCACGCTTGGTGGCGTTTAAGATGTTGATATGGTCGATGACGCCTTCGTCCACGATGCCCACGCCCCAGGCCAGCGCCCGGCGCGTAATTTCGCCGTAGAGCGCCTCGCGCTTTTTGGCGGTTAGCCTTTTGGAGTCGTCCACGCCCATAATCGGCTCATCCAGCGGCAGGCAGACGCAGGCCGCCACCACCGGCCCGGCCAGCGGGCCCCGGCCGGCCTCGTCCATGCCGGCGATGCGCCGGCCGGCGGCCTGGGCAAGGTCAAAGTTCCATAAAGGGGTCGTCCTGTCGCTCTTCAATGTCGCCGGGTACCTCCAATGTAATCTGTCCCAGTTTGGCGCTGCGGAATTCATCCAGCACCGTCACCGCCGCGCGTTCGATGTCCACATCGCCGCCCTTTAACAAAAAGCCGCGCTTACCGGCAATGTCCATCAGCGTGTGATCGGGCGTTTCGCCCAACCCGGCCAGCTTGTACCGCTCGGGCAACGCCCGCGGGTATCGTTGGGCCAAAATGGCAATCAGCTCCCGCGAGAGCCGATAGGTGTCCATAATTTCGTCCTTGACGGCGCCGGTCAGCGCCAGATGCAGCGCGCCCTGGGCGTCATCCAGCTTGGGCCAGAGCACACCCGGCGTATCCAGCAACTCCAAAAAAGGCGTGATGCGGATGATTTGTTTGCCCCGGGTAACGCCGGGGCGGTTGCCCGTCCGGGCGGCGGCGCTGCCGGCAAAGGCGTTGATAAAGGTGGATTTGCCCACGTTGGGAATGCCGGCCACCATGGCCCGCACCACTTTGCGCGCGCCGCGTTTGGCCATGCGGTCCACCTTCTCTTTGGCCGAGCGCTCAATGATGGCCGACACCTGCTGTTTTTCTTTGGGATGGGCCGAATCGAAGGCCACCGCCGACAACCCCTGGCCTTTAAAATGCTCCAGCCATTGGCGGGTGGCGGTGCGGTCGGCCAGGTCGGCCTTGTTGAGCACCATCACGCGGGCTTTGCCGGCAAACAAATCGTTAAAATCCGGGTTGCGCGACGAATACGCAATGCGTGCGTCGACGATTTCGATGATGAGATCCACGGCCTTTAGGCTCTCCTGCATGATGCGGCGGGCCTTGGCCATGTGCCCCGGGTACCATTGTATCTCCACGCGTCGTCTCCTTTGGTAGAATCCATGCCTATTATACGGTATTTTAACCAGGATTGCCAACTATTTGCCAATCTACGCCTGCGTGGACGCGGCGCGTCTTCACCTATACGGGATCGCCAAAGCGGGCGGGGATTTCTCCCGCCCGCCCAACCGCTTCCCCGGTTATGATGACCGACTGTTCTGTGCTTCGGCGCGGCGCCCAAGCAAGGGGCTGTTCCCTGCAAGCCGCGAAGCGCCGCGGGGGCTTACCCCGGGCGCAAATCCACGGCACAACAACCTTTTAACAGGCTGACAGGCGGGAATTTCTCCCGCCCATGTGCATCCGGCTGCTTGCGCTTTTGTGCGTTACGCCCTGCGGCTATTGAAATGTCGAGGCGATTTTGACTACGTAGTCCCAGAACCCCGCCCGCTCCACGCCCTGATCGGCGGCCAGCGGATAGGTGCCGGTCAGCTCGCCGTTTACATACACCTTCATCGTACCGATGTAGCTGCGCTGTTCCACCGGCGCGTCGACGACGGCGGGCAGCTCAATTTCGGTCTCCACCTGCGTGTCGTCGCCTTTGGATGTCAGCGCCACCACGCGCTGCGTGCAGACGGCGTTTATCGCTTCGGCCTTGCCGCCGCGTACCGGTATGTCGGGCACGGCAATTTCGTCGGCATCAAAGAGCACCGTATGCGTGTAGCTGGCAAAGGCGTAGTTGAGCAGCATGGTAATGTTGTCAAAGCGCTGCTGCGACGTGTCGTCGCCCAGCACCACGGCGATAAAGCGGCTGTTCCCGCGCTGGGCGGTGGCCGCCATGCAGTAGCCGGCTGCGTTGGTGGAGCCGGTCTTTAAGCCGTCGCAGCCGTCGTAGGTGCGCAGCAGCTTATTGGTGTTGCTCAGCATCGTTACGCGCCCGCCGCTGTGCTGGATCTCGTCCAGCCAAATGGAGCTGTACGAAAAGAACAGCGGGTACTTGATCAGCTCCCGCGACATCAGCGCGATATCGTAGGCGGTGCTGTAGTGGTTTTCGGCGGGCAGGCCGTTGCAGTTTACAAAGTTCGTATTCACCATGCCCAGCTCGGCGGCCCGCCGGTTCATGCGGTTGACAAACCCTTCGGCCGATCCGTCGGTAAACTCAGCCAGCGCCACGCTGGAGTCGTTGGCCGACGCCACGATGATGCTTTTGATAAGCTCGCTTACCGTATAGACGCCGTTGGCATCCAGCAGCGCCTGGGAGCCGCCCATACTGGCGGCGTAAGGGCTTACCACCACGTCGTCTTCCAGCGTATACTGGCCTTGATCCAGCGCTTCCATGATGAGCAGCAACGTCATCACCTTTGTGACGCTGGCCATGGGCAGCTTTTCATGCTCGTTTTCGCCGGCCAGCACGGCGCTGCTGGTGGCGTCCACGACGATGGCGGCTTTGGCGCTCAAGTCAAAAGGCAGCGCGTTTTCCGCGGGAGCGGCCATACCCAGCGGCGCCACACCCCCCAGGCAGATCAACGCCGACAGCAACAGCGCCGTTACCTTTGTTTTCATAAAAATACCTCCCGGCTATTTCTTCCATCTTATCTTTACCTTGCCGGGAGGTTTTATGCCGCATTCCTAAAGTTCCATCATTTTCCTGAACATGATATCGCTGGCGTCGGGCAGCCACTCGTGGCCAAAATCCGGATAAATAACCATATTTTTTACGCAGGTCATCTTATTATACGCGGCAAATTGTGTAGACGGCGGGCAGATATTATCCATAAGCCCCGTAAACATGGTTACATCCGCCCGGATGCGCGGCGCCAAAAATTGCAAGTCTATGTAGCTTAACAGGCCAAAAATCTCGTCCTCGCGCTGATGCCGGGGGTCAAAGTGGCGAAAATATTCCTTAAGCTCCGCATAGGCATCCAGCGCCAGGTCCATCTCCCATACCCGGCGGTAGTCGCACAGGAACGGATACATGGGCAGGGCGATTTTGACGTCGGGCGTAAGGGCGGCGCAGGCCAGCGTAAGCGCCCCGCCCTGGGAGCCGCCCATAGCGCCCAGGCGATGGGGGTCCACCTCGTCAAAGGACATGACCACGCGCGCCAGCTGGGCCGTATCCAAAAAGATGTCCCGGAACAGCAGCTTTTCGGGGTTGTTCTCGTTCAGGCCGCGGATGATGTGCCCGTGATGCGTGTTGCCGGCCACGCCGCCTGCGTCGGCGGAGCGGCCGCCCTGGCCGCGGCAGTCCATAGCCGCCACCGAAAAGCCCGCCGCCACATAAGGCAGCTTGTCGGTCCAATCGCCGCTGTCGCCGGTGTAGCCGTGAAACTGCAGCACCGCCGGATGGGGCTTATCCGCCCGGCGGGGCCGCAGGTATTTGGCGTAGATTCTGGCGCCGTTGATGCCGGTGAAGGTAAGGTCAAAGCACGCGGCGTAAGGGGCCTGGAAGCTGGCCGGAAAGAGCTGTACGTCAGCGTCCACCGCTTCCAGCTGTTGCAGGCTTTCATCCCAGAATTGGTCAAAGTCCGCCGGGCGAATTCCCCGCCCGGCATAGCTTTTCAGTTCCTCCAGAGGCATATCCAGTATGGGCATCGTCTTCCTCCACATCTCTCGGGCGGCAGGGCGCCGTCCGGCTTTTTCATCAGGTGCTGGTGCAGGTTTGCCACCCCGCCGCAGCCAAATGACAGGCGTGTATGGGCCGGGGCGGCTTATATGACAGGTATTCCAATTTTCGGTGATATTCTTGGCGGATGCACCGCCACACATGGTATACTATGCATAAACCCGCTCCCCGCGCGGGGAGTACAAAAGGAGGCTTTTGTATGCACAATTCCATCCGCTATTTCGCGCATCGCGGCGTTTCGTCCAAGGCGCCGGAAAACACGATGCCAGCCTTCGAGCTGGCGGTACAGCACGGCGTCTACGGCATCGAGCTGGACGTCCACTTAACCCGCGACGGGCGCCTGGCCGTCATCCATGACGAAACCACGCGGCGCACCACCGGGCAGAACCATCTCGTGGGAGAGCTAATCGCCCAGGATCTGAAAAAGCTGGACG
>JAQVWW010000158.1 GCA_028709505.1 Eubacteriales bacterium | reverse complement strand
GAAGTAAAGGAGGTGCAGCACAATGGCCAAGAAGGTTATGGCTATGGTTAAGCTGCAGGTTCCCGCCGGAAAAGCCACTCCGGCGCCGCCTATCGGCCCGGCTCTGGGTCAGCACGGCGTAAATATAATGGGATTTTGCAAGGAGTTTAACGCCCGCACTGCCGATCAGGCGGGGCTCATCATTCCCATTGTACTGAGCGTCTATCAGGATCGTTCCTTCACCTTTATCACCAAAACCCCGCCCGCCGCCGTGCTTATCAAAAAAGCCGTCGGTCTGGAAAAGGGTTCGGGCCGCCCCAACACCGAGAAGGTCGCCCAGCTAAAGAAGGAACAGGTGCGCCAGATTGCCGAGCTTAAGATGCCGGATCTGAACGCCGCCAGCTTGGAAGCCGCGATGTCCATGATCGCCGGTACGGCGCGCAGCATGGGCGTCTCTGTGGAGGAGTAATCTCGCCACGACGTGGAAGGGCGTATGCCCGCTTGTACCACAAGGAGGATAACGATGTTTCGAGGGAAAAAATACAAAACCGCGGCAGGTTTGATTGATTCCACCCGCGTCTATTCGCCCGAAGAGGCGATGGAGCTGGTGGTCAAGACCGCCACCGCCAAGTTTGACGAGACCATTGAGCTGTCCGTCCGCCTGGGCGTTGACTCGCGTCACGCCGATCAGCAGGTGCGCGGCACCGTGGTTCTGCCCAACGGCACCGGCAAGACCGTCCGTGTGCTGGTCATCGCCAAGGGCGACGACGCCCGTGCCGCCGAAGCCGCCGGCGCGGACTATGTGGGCGATGAAGAGATGGTCAACAAGATCCAGAGCGAAAACTGGTTCGAGTTTGACGTTATGATTACGACACCGGATATGATGCGTTTTATCGGCCGGCTGGGCCGCGTGTTGGGCCCCAAGGGCCTGATGCCCAACCCCAAGTCGGGCACCGTGACCACCGACGTGGCCAAGGCCGTGCAGGAAGTCAAGGCCGGCAAGGTGGAATACCGTATCGACAAGACCAGCATTGCCCACGTTCCCATCGGCAAGGCGTCCTTCGGCCCCGAAAAGCTGCAGGAGAACCTGAACACGCTGATGAACGCCATCGTGCGCGCCAAGCCCGCTTCGGCAAAGGGCACTTACCTGCGCAGCGTTGTGGCGTCGGCCACGATGGGCCCGGGCATTAAGCTCAACCCAAACGCATTCTAACAGTTGACAACAGCATTACGCGTCATATATAATGGGACGCAAATTGGAATACGCAGCCGCAGACAGCAGGGACTTAGATTTTAAGTTTAAATATCCTGCCGAGGTTGGAACTTTTTTGGAGTTTCATCAGCCCCGTGCGTCTGTGCGCACGGGGTTTGTTTGTTTAAGGAGGTGAAGAAATGTCAAAGGCAAAGCAGAACAAAGCCGAAATCATTGAAGAGATCAAGGAGAAGCTGGGCAAGGCCCAGGGCGCCGTGGTCATCAACTACGTAGGTATCAGCGTGCAGGAAGTGACCGATATGCGCGCCAAGTACCGTCAGGCCGGCCTGGATTACAAGGTGTACAAGAACACGCTCATCCAACGCGCCGCCCAGGAAATGGGCATCGACGGAATGGAGCCGTACCTGCATGGCAACACGGCCATCGCGTTTGGTTACGAGGATCCGGTGGCCGCTCCCAAAGCCGTATTGGGCTATATCGAGAAGGCCAAGAAGATGGAAGTCAAGTGCGGTCTGCTGGGCAACCAGGTGCTGGACGCCAAGGGCGTCGAAGCGCTGTCCAAGCTGCCGTCCAAGGAGGCGGTGGTGGCGCAGCTGCTGGGCGTCATGAACGGTCCCATCCGCAACTTTGTCAGCGTGCTCAACGGGCCTGCCCGTTCGCTGGTCTATGCGCTTAAAGCCGTGGCCGACCAGAAGGGCGCCTGATAAGGCGGCTTTTGGCCAGCATTCTACTTTACAATTTTTGAAATGAATACGGAGGTATTACATCAATGAACCGCGAACAGATTATTGAAGCCATCAAGGCGATGAACGTACTGGAACTGTCTGAACTGGTTAAGGAACTCGAAGAGATCTTCGGCGTCAGCGCCGCCGCGCCCATGGCCATGGCCGCCGCCGCCGCGCCTGCCGCCGCCGCTGAGCCCGTGGAAGAGCAGACCGAATTTGACGCCATCCTGGCCGAAATCGGCGCCGAGAAGATCAAGGTCATCAAGGTCGTGCGCGAGCTGACCGGCCTGGGCCTGAAGGAAGCCAAGGATCTGGTGGACAACGCCCCGTCCAAGGTTAAGGAAGCCGTTTCCAAGGAAGCCGCCGAAGAAGTCAAGACCAAGCTGGAAGAAGTCGGCGCTAAGGTGCAGGTTAAGTAATTTCGTAACAGTGCGATAAGAGGGCGACGAAGGTCGTCCTCTTTTTTTCAAGGCGCCGTCTTGTGGGCGGCGCTGCCCCGCATGATGCGGCCGTCTATCGCGGTTACGGCGCAGATTTTTGCGCCCCGGGGCTGCGTTTCAATCCCGGCGATGCTTTTCTCGACATCGAACAGCATGGATGTGCGCTTTTTTGGAAAGCCAGCAACGCGCATTAAGCAAAGAACGGCCCGGTTTGATTCGCCGCAAAGGGAATGCCGATAAACAGCGCCGCACGCGTTGCCTCAACCTTAAGAGGAATGCCGCGCCGCCTTGCCCCGGTTCCTTGCGCTGGCCAAATTGCTCGGGCAGTCCGGCGCGCGCGCGGCGCTGCTAAACCGGTTCCCAAAGCACCTTCCTTTGCGGTAGGAATTTGATCCACGACGCCTTAAAAAGAGATATGCCTACGCCTTTCCAAAAGAGAATCTGATTGCCCTTTGCCGGAGCCAAAGCGTAAACCAAAGTGGAGACTGCCCGGTATTTTTAAACGCGCGCACGGGCGGCGGCGTAAAAGAGGATATCTGCGGTGTGGGCGTGGGGCCCTACGGCCCAGCAGCGGGCAAAGAGGCACGAACCCCAAAGTATCTGCCGGGAAAGTCCGTAAATAAGGCCGGAAAAACTTTCGGCTGCGCAGGGCAGTGCCGCTGGAGGTTTCTTCCTTCCGCCGCGCGACCGGTGGCCAGGTGTCCTATGGGATTGCCCAACGTGCGTGGCGGGTGAACGGCAGACGGCCATAAAGCCGTATGGGGCAGCTTTGCCGCGCTGCCACGGTACGATGCCGCGCGGCGCAAAGCTCGTCCTGTCGCCGACCGGATGCACACCGGCCGCCGTTTCAAGTGCGTCCAATATCTGCCCGGCGGCAATATAGTGCAAAAACATGCAAATAAACCACAAGATTTCTGTCGCTACTCCCGGTATAATAAAAATGGATGTATGGCAGAGTATGGATACGTACTAGGATAGGAGGATATTATGTGGAAGCCTGATTATCAGCAGTTCCGTACGGTGCTGCGCGGAGGAAAAGCGTCCCGACCGGTTCTGTTTGACTTTATTATGTGCGATCAGATGCAAGAGGAGTTTGTCGGCCCGCCGGCCGATGACTCGGTGGTGGCGCGCATCCATCGCGGCACGCTGGCCTGGCAGGCGGCGGGATACGATTACAGCATGGTGGGGGGCCTGGGGTTCCGCTTCCCGGTCAACGACGCGCACCACGACGGCGCCCAGACCAGCGCCATCAACGAGACGCAGGTGGTGGCCGATTGGGAAGAGCTGGAAGGCTTCCAGTGGCCGGCGCCGCACCCGGATACGCTGACCTGGCTGGAAGAAGCCGGCAAGATGCTGCCCGAAGGTATGAAATTCATCGTCATCGGCCCCAACGGCGTGCTGGAAAACGCCACGCAGATTTTGGGCTTTGACACTTTCTGTATCAAGCTGTACGAGGATCCCGAGCTGGTGCAAACGGTCGTGGATCGGGTAGGCCAGTGCCTGCACGATTTCTACGCGGTGGTGCTGCGCAGCCCCTATGTGGGCGGCATTACGTCCAACGACGACTGGGGGTACAAGACGCAGACGTTCCTGTCGCCCCGGCACATGCGCCAGGTCATCTTCCCGTGGCACAAGAAATATGTAGACTTGGCCCACTCCCACGATAAAGATATCATTCTGCACTCGTGCGGCTACGCCGGCGACGTGTTTGACGATATCATCGGCATGGGCTTTGACGGCAAGCACTCGTACGAGGACATCATCTGCCCCGTCGAAGAGATGTGGAAAAAATATCACGACCGCATCTGCATCGTAGGCGGGATGGACATGGACTTTGTCTGCCGCAAAACGCCCGAAGAGGTGTATCAGCGCGCCCGCAACATGCTGCTGCTGACCAAAGACGAAGGGCATTACCTGCTGGGCACCGGCAACAGCCTGCCCAACTACGTACCCCGTCCCCAGTATCACGCCATGCGCCAGGCGGCCTTTGATTTGGCCGATACGTGGTAGCACCCTAACGGAAATAAAAGGCCGGATGCGCAACGCATCCGGCCTTTTGGATTCGCGGTTATCCGCCCGGGGCGATATGTTTGCCGGCCACACGCCTGCGACCCGCCATATTGCC
>JAQVWW010000157.1 GCA_028709505.1 Eubacteriales bacterium | reverse complement strand
CATGCCGTCGTCAACGTGTCCGGCGGGCTGGACTCCACGCTGGCGCTGCTGGTCACCGCCCGCGTGTTTGACACGCTGGGTCTTCCCCGCGCCGGCATCACGGCGCTGACGCTGCCGGGATTTGGCACCACAGAGCGCACGTATCAAAACGCCATGCAGCTGATGCGGCTGCTGGGCTGCACGATACGCGAAATCTCCATCGTGCCGGCGGTGACGCAGCACTTTGCCGACATCGGCCACGACGCCGCCGTGCACGACGTAACCTACGAAAACGCCCAGGCCCGCGAACGCACGCAGATTGCCATGGATGTGGCCAACCAGCTCAACTGCCCGGTTATCGGCACCGGCGATCTGTCGGAACTGGCGCTGGGCTGGGCCACCTACAACGGCGACCATATGTCCATGTACGGCGTCAACGCCGGCGTGCCCAAAACGCTGATGCGCCATCTGGTGCGCCATGTGGCCGGCCAGATGGGCGGCGAAGTGCGCGCCGTGCTGCTGGACATCGTGGATACGCCGGTCAGCCCCGAGCTTTTGCCCCATAAGGACGGCCAGATACAGCAAAAAACCGAAGACATCGTAGGGCCTTATGAACTGCACGATTTCTTCCTGTACCAGATGGTGCGCTTCGGCTTTGCGCCGGGCAAGATTTATCGGCTGGCCCGGCTGGCTTTTGGCCAGACCTACGACGCCCAAGTGGTGCTTAAATGGCTTAAGGTGTTCCTGCGGCGCTTCTTTGTACAGCAGTACAAGCGCTCGTGCCTGCCCGACGGCCCCAAGGTAGGCTCGGTCAGCCTGTCGCCCCGCGGCGACTGGCGCATGCCCAGCGACGCCACCGCCCGCCAATGGCTGGAGGAAGCCGAACGGCTGCAGCCCTAACGAAAAGAAACGATAACGCCCCGGAGACGACGCTCCGGGGCGTTTTTTTGCGCGTTGCCTACGGGCACAGTAGCGCCGGCAGCATGCTTAGCGTATCCACCGTATGCGTGGGCGCGTGCCGGGCGGCGCAGGGTTGCTGCCCGCGGCACAGGCCCTGGCGGATGCGAATGGTATGCATGCCCAGCGCCTGGGCCGGATAAATGTCGTTGTCCAGCCGGTCGCCTATCATCACCGCCTGGCCGCTTGCGCAGCGCGCCTTTTGCAGCGCCAGCCTAAAGATAGCCAGATCGGTCTTGGATACGCCGGCCTCGGCCGACGAGACGCACAGGTCGATATACCGCGCCAGCCCATAGGCCCGCAGCCTGTCGGCGGTGCCGGCGGGCTGGTTGGCGATGACGCCGATGGCATAGCGCTCATGCAGCGCCTCCAGCACGCCGGCGGCATCGGCATACGGCTTTTCCAGCCGCGAATCATAGGGGATGTTTTGCGTGACGCCAAAGCGCGCGCAGGCCGTGGCAAACGGCGGCTGCTCTACCCGGGCAGCGTCCATCATGACGGCAAAAAACTGCTGCTGCGTTACGTCCCGCCCGGCGGCTTTTAACCACTGAACCGCCCGCCGCACGCGGCTGCGATACGCCGCGCTCTCGTCCACCAGCGTGGAGCCCACGTCAAAAAACAGCCACTTGACGCCGGGCATACGCTCGGCCTGCTCTTTGTGCCCCGATGTCATCATTCGCCCAGGTCCACCACCTGCGATACCACGTCGCCCAGCACGGCGATGACCACCGGCGCGCCGCCGCCGGCTTTGCCGGATAGCGGGACGGTATCGGTGCGCAGCACCGTCTCCTGGCCGCTGGCCTGTATGACGTTCCAGTCCACCGGAGATTTGAGCAGCTGTGCCCAGGCCAGCCGCTCGCCGTTGGCGCCGTTTTTGTGAAAGGCAAATACGCGCCCGCCTTTGCCGGCGCGGGCCTGCATCTCCAGCTCCACCGCCAGCATCCGCTTGGCGTAGCCTCGGTCGCTTATCATGACGGCCTCGGCCTGCTCGTCCTGCAGGTCGGCGGTTATCACTTCGTCGTTTTCCTCCAGCGTGATGCCCTTGACGCCCTTGGCGGCGCGGCCCATGCTGGCCACCTCCGAAAGCTTAAAGCAAATGGCCTGGCCGCCGGCGGTGATGAGCACCGCCTTATCGCCGCGGACGCAGCGGGTGACGTTGAGCACCTCGTCGCCGTCCTTTAGCCCGCAAGCCACCACTTTGCGCTTTTTCATGTCGTATTCGGAGATGGCTGTCTTTTTGACCATGCCCTGGCGCGTGTAGAAGGCAAAATGACCGCGATCGGGCAGCTTATCGTAGGCCATGACGTACACCACCGCCTCGTCGATGCCATAGCCGTGTATCAGTGCCGAAAGATGATCGCCGCGATCGCGCCAGCGCTGATCGTTAAGGGCTGTAACCGCCGTGGTGTAGGCGTTGCCCCTGTTGGTGAACAGCATCAGCGTTTGCCCGGTGGTGCAGGGCACCGTAAAGGCCACGCTGTCGCCGTCGGTCATGCCGTCGGGCGGCGTCTTGCGGTTGCTGCGGGCAAAGGCGTTGGGGTTCATGCGCTTGACGTAGCCCTGGCGCGTGACGACGGCCACCGCCTCCTCCACGACGATGAAATCCTCGGCGCTGAACTCTTTGACCTTGGCCGAGTCCAATATTTTGGTGCGCCGGCGCACGGCAAACCTGCGCCGGATGTCCGTCATCTCGTCCTTGATGACCTGCATCAGCCGCGCGCGCGAGCGCAGAATGGCGCGCAGCTCGCGGATGAGCTTTTGCACGCTTTTGAGCTCCTCCTCCAGCCGCACCACTTCCAGCGACGTTAGCCGCTGCAGGCGCATGTCCAGTATGGCCTGGGCCTGTATGCCGGTTAAGTCGAAGGCTTTCATCAGCGCGCGCTTGGCTTCCTGCACCGAAGAGGACGCCTTGATGAGCCGTACCACCTCGTCGATGTTGACGATGGCGATTTTAAGGCCGGTTAAGATGTGCTCGCGGGCCTCGGCCTTTTCCAGGTCGAACTGCGTGCGGCGGCGCACAACGTCCTGCTGGTAGGCGATATAGTAGGCGTTTATCTCCTTGAGCGTCATCTGCTTGGGCCGGCCGTCGGCGATGGCCACCATGTTGGCGTTAAACTGACACTGCAAATCGGAATATTTATACAGGTACTCTAAAATTTTCTGGGCGTCGGCGTCCTTTTTTACCTCGACGATGGCCCGCATGCCGTCGCGGTCGGACTCGTCGCGGATGTCGCTGATGCCGGTTAAGATGCCCTTTTTCGTCTCGCTGAGCTTGAGGATATCCTCGAGCATCTTGGCCTTGTTCACCTGATAAGGCACTTCGGTAATGACGATGTTCGTCTTGCCGGCGCTGCCCTTTTCCAACTCGGCCCGGGCGCGCATGACGATGCGGCCGCGGCCGGTCTCGTACGCCTGGCGGATGCCGTCGTCGGCCAGGATATAGCCGCCGGTGGGGAAATCCGGCCCCTTGATGTGCGTCATCAGCTCATCCAGCGTAATGTCGGGGTTGTCAATCTGCGCCATCACCGCGTCGATAACCTCGCCCAGGTTATGCGGCGGGATATCGGTGGCCAGGCCGACGGCGATGCCTTTGGCGCCGTTGACCAACAGGTTGGGAAAGCGGCCGGGCAGCATGTCCGGCTCCTTGAGGCTGTCGTCAAAGTTCAGTGAAAAGCTGACGGTGTCCTTGTCGATATCGCGCAACAGCTCCAGCGCCAGCTGCGTCATGCGCGCCTCGGTGTAGCGCATGGCCGCCGCCGAGTCGCCGTCTATCGAGCCGTAGTTGCCATGGCCGTCGACGAGCGGCGCGCTCATGTTAAAGTCCTGGGCCATGCGCACCATGGCGTCGTAGATGGACGTATCGCCGTGGGGGTGGTATTTGCCCATCGTGTCGCCGACGATACGCGCCGACTTGCGGTGGGGCTTGTCCGGCGTGATGCCCAGCTCCATCATCGTATACAAAATGCGCCGCTGCACCGGCTTTAGGCCGTCCTCCACGCGGGGCAGCGCCCGGTGCAGGATGGCATATTCGGCAAAAGGTATCATCGATTGGTGCAGGACGTCCTCCAGCGGCTGTTCGATGATGACTTCGTTGCGCGGCGGCGCCGGCTGTTTCTTCTTTGGCATGGCGTTCTCCTCTACTGCTCAGCGGCGCTGCCGGTAAAGCGGTCGGCGCGGTTAAAATAGGCGTGGCGGCTGATGTAAGCGCGCCGCGGTTCCACTTTGTCACCCATGAGGATGGTAACCATCCTTTCGGCCTCGGCGGCGTCCTCGATGGACACGCGGATGAGCTTGCGGTGCTCGGGCGACAGCGTCGTCTCCCACAGCTGCTCGGGGTTCATCTCGCCCAGGCCCTTAAAGCGCTGCAGGCTGTAACCGCGGCCCATATCGGCGGTCACGTCGGCGAGCTCCTTATCGTCGTAGGCGTATTTGACCACACTGCCGCGCGACACCTTGTAAAGCGGCGGCTGGCCGATGTACAGGTGCCCTTCGGTGATGAGCTCCTTCATGTAGCGGAAGAAGAACGTGGACAGTATGGCGCGGATGTGGGCGCCGTCCTGGTCGGCATCGGACAGGATG
>JAQVWW010000156.1 GCA_028709505.1 Eubacteriales bacterium | reverse complement strand
TCAAATTACCGGCAGCGACTGGTACGACCTGCAAGGAGAATGCTATGAGCCTGGCAAATAAGCTTACCTTGTTCCGCATCGCGCTGATACCGGTATTTTTGGCGGTGCTGTATCTGCCCTATGATGGCATGCGCGTGCTGGCGGCGGCGCTATTCTTCATCGCGGCGCTGACCGACATCCTGGACGGGCATGTGGCCCGCCGGCAAAAGACCGTGTCCAACTTCGGCAAAATTATGGATCCCATCGCCGATAAGCTGCTGGTACTGTCGGGCCTGGTGGTGCTCATCCAATGGCAGGAGGTGCCGGCCTGGGTGGGCGTCGTGCTGCTGGGGCGGGAGTTTCTCATCAGCGGCCTGCGCCTGGTGGTTTTGTCCGACGGCGGAAACGTCATATCGGCCAGCTGGCTGGGCAAGTGCAAGACAATCTTGCAGGATATTGCGGTTATTTGCTTATTGCTGCAAAAAGACTTCCTTTTTCTGCAGGATTGGTATATATCTTTGACTGTACTAAGCTTGGCGGTGCTGTTTACCGTGTGGTCGGCCATCGACTACGTCACCGCCAGCAGGCAGGCGCTGCGTGGCGGAGGGGCCGTATGACAGCTGAAATTTTAAGCGTGGGTACCGAGCTTTTGTTGGGGCAGATTGCCAACACCGACGCCCAGTATCTGTCGCGCCATCTGTCGGCACTGGGTATCGCCGTATACCGGCACAGCGTCGTGGGCGACAACCCCGGGCGGCTGCAAGAGGCGTTTGAGCAGGCGCTGGATCGGTCGGATATCGTTATCACCACCGGTGGGTTGGGGCCTACGATGGATGATTTGACCAAGGAGACCATCGCCCAAAGCCTGGGGTTGCCCCTGCAGGAGCATGCGCCGTCGCTTAAAGCCATGCAGGATTTTTTTGCCGGCGTCGGCCGGGAAGTTACGCCCAACAACATCAAGCAGGCATGGTTCCCCAAGGGCAGCATCGTGCTGGCCAACGAGCGGGGCACCGCGCCGGGCTGTATCATAGAGAGCCGGGGCAAAGTTGTCATCATACTGCCCGGCCCGCCCCGGGAGCTTTCCTGGGTTTATGAAAACCAAGTGGTGCCGTATTTGGAAAACCGCACCGGCCTTAAGTTTATATCGTGCTTTTTGCGTTTTTACGGCATTGGCGAATCGGCGCTGGAGAACGAGGTGGCCGACCTTATGGCCGCCCAGACCAACCCCACCATAGCGCCCTACGCCGGCAGCGGCGAGGTGCAGCTGCGCATTACCGCGTCGGCTCATACAACCGACGAGGCCCAGGCGCTCATTGAGCCGGTGAAGGCGCAGATTGTTCGGCGGGTGGGGCAGTACCTGTACACCGATCGCTGGTCGTCGCTGGCCGAGACGGTGGTGCAGGCGCTGCTGCTGCACAAAAAGACCATCGCCGTGGCCGAATCCTGTACCGGCGGCATGGTGGCGTCGGCGCTGGTCGATTACGCCGGCGTGTCCGACAGCCTGCTGCTGGGCGTTGTCACGTATTCGAACCAGTCCAAGATAGATCTACTGGGCGTGCGACGCGAATCGCTGGAAGCCCACGGCGCAGTCAGTGCGCAGACCGCCCAACAGATGGCCGAAGGCGCGCTGCGCGTTTGCGGCGCCGACGTGGCGGTAGCCACCACCGGCATCGCCGGGCCCGGCGGCGGCACCGCCGAAAAGCCGGTGGGGCTGGTCTACATCGCCGTGGCTGTTCGCGGCGGCCAAACCCAGGTAAAGCGATACCGGTTTGCCCGTGAGAGGAATTATGTCCGGCATAGTGCGTGCTTAGCGGCGCTGGATATGGTGCGCCGAGCAATAGAACATTGAGGAGGCTCTCCCCCATGAATCATCGGCAACGAGTCCAGGCAGTGCTGGGCAGCAAGACCCCTGACCGCATGGCGTCGTTGTGCGGCTGGCTGGCGTATCCGCGGCATCTGATCACCATTGCCGGCGCCACCGACGAGGAATACAAAGCCGACCCAGGCAAGGTGTATCTGGAAGCCTACCATCGACTGGATATTGACGCGCTGGTGGGCGGCCTGCCCGAGCGCAAGCCGGGCAAAGAGCCCGACCCCGAGGCGTGGCGCATCGTCGATCATGAGACATACATCCATGCCCGCACCAATAAGGACATCGACGATCTGGCCGACGATATCGACGCCATGCCCGCCGCCGACTCCTACGAGGGCACGTTCGATTTTGAAGGCGAGTATCAGAAACTCAAAGCGTCCATGGACAAGTTTATGGCTCGCGAGCAGGATATCGTATTCATGCCGCCCCAGTGGGATTTGGGCGGGCACGTCAGCTGGTACAATGAGTTCGGCTACGAGAACTTTTTCCTTCTGGTGGGGCTGTATCCGGAAAAGGCCCGCAAGCTGCTGGAAATTGGCGGCGCCAGGGGCCGCTGCCGCAGCAAGGTCATCGCCCGGGCTGTGCGCGAGGGCATCTATCCGCGCGCCGTATTCATGGGCGAGGATATCTGCACCCAACGCGGCTGCATGATATCGGTGGACTTCATGGAGAAGTATTACGCGCCCACGCTGGCCCACGGCCTGGAACCTTTAAAAGAAGTGGGCTGCCGCCCGGTATGGCATTCCGACGGCGATACCCGCATGCTGGTGCCGATGCTGCTGGAATCGGGCATACAGGGCTTTCAGGGCTTCCAGCCCGAATGCGGCGTGACGCTGGAGTTTATTCTGCAGCACAAGCCCAAGGATGGCGGCCGGCTGCTCATCTTCGGGCCCATCTCGGTGACCACCGAGCTGCCGGTGCTGGACGAGGCGGGCATCCGCCAGAAGGTTCGCTCCGCCTTTGAGCTGTGCCGGGACAAGGCCGATATCTTCCTGTTTACCGCCAACACCGTCATTCCCGATACGCCGGTGGAAAATGTCATCGCCATGTATGACGAGGCCACCCGCTGCAAATATTGATAAGGACAAGGCGGGCAGTTTAACTGCCCGCCTTTGCTTGTGAATGAGCGACGCAGGGGCTGCTTGCAGGGCGCTGCCGGGGCACATCCGCCAAAGGGATGCGCCCCTTTAGAATCGCTGCTGTTGGGGGAAAGATGGCGGGTATGTTTTTACGCGCATCGGCCGGCCCGCAAAAGCCTTCACAACCGGAGAATAGCCGATGGCTGCACAGAAAACAACTGCTTAACGCTTCCGCCCCTATTCGCTACAGAAGGGATTCTCAAGGACCGATGGCCCTTAAGCGGAGGGATGGAGGCGGAGCCTCCGAAGTGCCTCTGGCAAGAAAGGAAAACCATGTCCATCCTGGACGACATCGGTCGCTTTGTGTTCGTTTCGCACCCGCCGGTCAAAGCCGACGTGCTGTTCATCCCCGGCGGTTCCAGCCCGGAGCTGATGGAGACTGCCGCCGCGCTGTGGCACCAGGGCTATGCTCCGGCGATGATCCCATCGGGCAAGTACAGCATCAAGCGGGGATATTTTGCCGGTTCCCGTACCAAGACGGACATCTATCCCGGGCCGTATGATACCGAAAGCGCGTTCATGGCCGACGTGGCCCAGCGTTGCGGCGTGCCGGCCGAGGCCATTTGGCAGGAGCCTGAGGCTGTCTATACCATGCAGAACGCCGAATTTTCCCGCCGCATCACCGACGCGCGGGCAGTGACCGTGCGCACGGCGCTGATCTGCTGTAAATCTTTCCACGCCCGGCGGGTACAGATGTATTATACGTTAGCCTTCCCGGCGGCGCGGCTGCACGTGATCCCGGTGGATGTCCACGGCATAACGCGGCAAAATTGGTACACCACCGACGCCGGCGTCAGCGCCGTCATGGGTGAGCTGCGCCGCATCGGCGAGCAGTTTCCCGGGCTGATAACCCGGTTCTCTCTGCCGGAAAATCCCCTTTAGCCCGGGTTTTGCGTGATAAAGCAACCTTTTTGCCGGGCTGCGGATACGTAAGGACATTTGAAGACGCCGGCATACGCTATTTTTAACCCGATAGGCCCGGCTGCCATGGCATGCGGCGGGGCGTTTTCTGGCAAGCTGCTCCAGACGGCGGCCCGGGCTGATTCGGGCCGGTAGATGCGAAAAAACGTTTGCTATCTACGCATAAATACCATATAATAGGGAGTGTTATAAGGAGGGGGCCGCTATGATGGAAAAACGAAAGGCATTGGATTTGGCGCTAAGCCAAATAGAGAAGAAGTTCGGTAAGGGTGCCGTGATGAAGCTGGGCGAGAACGCCTCCCTGCAGGTGGACGTGATTCCGTCAGGCTGCCTGGCGCTGGATTTGGCGATGGGCATCGGCGGTATTCCCCGGGGCAGGATTATGGAGATATTCGGGCCGGAATCATCGGGTAAAACCACAGTGGCGCTGCATATGGTGGCCGAGGCTCAAAAGAAGGGCGGCCTGGCGGCGTTTGTTGACGCGGAGCACGCGTTGGATCCCGTCTATGCCCGTAATTTGGGCGTCGATGTGGACAATTTGCTGGTTTCGCAGCCCGATACCGGCGAGCAGGCGCTGGATATTGTCGATGCGCTGGTGCGCTCGGCGGCCATCGA
>JAQVWW010000155.1 GCA_028709505.1 Eubacteriales bacterium | reverse complement strand
TTTAAGCCGCCTGTCCAACGCGAAAACCCGTTCCATCAGCCCCGAGAACCCCACCGGCGCGCCGGGCAAAGGCGGCAGCTGCCCGCTGGAACAGGGCAGCGCTTATAAAGCCGCCCGGGATTTGGGCACCGGCTGGAAGGTAAACCCCTATCGCGTCATGCAGCCCGGCGAGGTGGCCGAAATCGCCAATATCCAAGGCCCCGGCGCCATCCAGCACATCTGGCTTACGCCCACCGGCCGCTGGCGCGAGACCATCATCCGCTTTTACTGGGACGGCCAGGACGTTCCGTCGGTAGAGGCCCCGGTGGGCGACTTTTTCTGCAGCGGTTGGAACGAGTATGCGCAGCTGTCGTCGCTGGCCGTGTGCGTCAACCCCGGCAGCGCCTTTAACTGCTACTGGGAGATGCCCTTTCGCAGCAGCTGCCGCATCACACTGGAGAACCGCGCCGACGAGCCGGTAACCATGTACTACCAAATCGACTACATGCTGGGCGATGTGCCCGACGACTGCGCCTACTTCCACGCGCAATTCCGCCGGGTAAACCCGCTGCCCTATCAGGACGTGTACACGATACTGGATAACGTCGGCGGCAAGGGCCAGTACGTGGGCACCTACATGGCCTGGGGCGTCAACAATGCCGGCTGGTGGGGCGAGGGCGAAATCAAGTTCTATATGGACGGCGATACCGACTATCCCACCATCTGCGGCACCGGCACCGAGGATTATTTCTGCGGCTCCTACGACTTTGAGGACCCCCGCACGCACGACCGGTATGTGGAGTTTACCACCCCCTATGCCGGGCTGCACCAGGTGCTGCTGCCTGATACGCTCTACCGCAGCCAGTTCCGCTTCGGCATGTACCGCTGGCATGTGATGGACCCCATCCGCTTTGAAAAGGACCTGCGCGTGACGATACAGGCGCTGGGCTGGCGTTCGGGCGGGCGCTATCTGCCGTTGCAGGACGATATCGCGTCGGTGGCCTACTGGTACCAGACGCTGCCCACCGTCCCGTTCGCGCCGCTGGGCAGCCGGGATTACTTGGAAGTCATTTAAAACAACCGTTAAAAAGAGCGGCAGAAAAATCTGCCGCTCTTTTATAATTGGAAAGCTCTTTTGCAAGCCGGGTTTTGTGCCCAGAGAGAATCTTTGCCCGCCGCGCCGGCGCCCGACAAAAGCAAAAGCGGCGAAAAAGTTCGCCGCTTTAGCCGAAAGGATTTTAGTAGTTTTCGCTCTGCAGTTCGAAGTAGGCCTTGGGATGATCGCAGACGGGGCAAATCTCCGGAGCGGCCTCGCCAAAGTGGATATGGCCGCAGTTGCTGCAATGCCAGGCTTTCTTGCCCTCGCGGGTAAACACTTTGCCGCTTTCAATGTTCTCCAGCAGCTTCAGATAGCGCTCTTCGTGGCCCTTTTCAATCTTCGCCACCGAGTCAAACAGATAGGCAATCTTCGTAAAGCCTTCTTCTTTGGCTACCTGGGCAAAGCCGGCATACATGTCGGTCCACTCGTAGTTTTCGCCGGCGGCGGCATCTTTTAGGTTTTCGGTGGTGGGGCCCACGCCGTCGTGCAGCAGCTTAAACCAAATCTTAGCGTGCTCTTTCTCGTTGCGGGCCGTCTCTTCAAACAGATCGCCGATCTGCACATAGCCGTCTTTACGGGCCTTGGATGCATAGTAAAGATACTTCGTGTGCGCCTGGGATTCCCCGGCAAAGGCAGTCATCAGATTGGCTTCGGTTTTTGTCCCTTTTAACGTGCTCATGTTTCATTCTCCTCCTATATAGTAGATTAATTGGGCCTTTGTGGATATCAAATGCGCCGTCGCCGGCGTATGGTTTGCGTATTGCGGCGATTATCCGCCGGCTTTGGGCTGGGGTTTGCGATAGGACGGCGCGTTTTTGGGCGTAGTGCCCCGCTTTTCTTTATAGTAATACTCGTAGGTCAGCGGCGTGCCGCCGGACAGATTTTCGGCCTGTATCACGTCGCCCACATAGATGACATGGGTACCCACATCCAGCGAAGATACGACGCTGCACGAAAACAGCGCCGCCGCGTGCTCTTTGACGTAAGGAAGACCGCTTCGATCCAGGCACGTGTCGCCGCGGTCGAACTTGTCTTTTTGGCGGCCCTGCGTAAATCCAAAGCGGCCGATAAAGTCCATCGGCGCGTCCTGCGTCAACGCCACAGCGTTAAACTTGCCGGCCTTGCCGATGAGTTCGGCGGTCAGGCAGCCTTTGTTCACGGCCACGGCCAACCGGGCCGGTTCGGCGCTTACCTGCACCACCGTATTGACCACACAGCCGTTTTCCTTGCCTTCCCACGTGGTGGATACCACGTAAAGGCCGTAGCTTATCTTAAAAAAAGAAGTCATGTCCATAGTTTAGTCCTCGCGGGCAGCCGCAACGCTATGCTCGTGGCAATGCTGGCAAACACCTTCCAGCAGCATCGTGTGCGCACGGATATGATGGGCGGTTTTTTGGCTGATAGCCGCGTTGAGCGCGTCGTAATCGTCGTTTTGGATATCGTAGATGCGGCGGCAAACATCGCAAAAAAAGTGGTAATGCGGCTTGGTTTGCCCGTCATACCGGTCGGCCTGCCCCGGTACCGCCAGGCGCAGCAACGCGCCTTCTTCCACGAGAATATTGATGTTGCGGTATACGGTGGATAAGCCCATATCCGGGTAATCCTGCATAATTTTTTGATAGACGGAGTCGGCGTTGGGGTGATCCAACTGCTGCACGGTCTTGTGTACGATACCTCGCTGGATGGTTTTTCTTCTCATATGTTTATTCATGCTCGCTTATTATTAGGAAGTTTTCTTATTAAATATACTCAATTTTTGACGCGTTGTCAACCATTTTTTGGTCGTGGCTTTCCTCGTAGATCTCGCCAGCCGAGGGCAGGCTGCCCAGCAGTTCCTCCAGCCGAATGGCGTATGCGCCGGGCGAAAACAGGCTTAACGCCGTTTCGCATTCATCGATGAGTTCCAACTGGCCGTGGCGGGCCATGGCGGCCAATATGCCCGCCGAACGCAGAATGTTCAGCCGCTGCCTACGCCCGCACAACGCCAGCACCCGGGCCGTGCAATCGGCAAAGGCATCCCACAGCGCGTAGGACGCATAGGCCTTGCGCAGCGGCGCCGGCGAAAATCTGGCCGCCCCTTGCAGATACTGCCGCATCTGCTCGTCGTCCAGCTGCCAGCTCTGGGCGGCTTGACGCAGCAGCCCTTCCATGCGGCAAAACGGCCGGTAGTAGAGCAGCGGCAGCCCCATACGCTCGGCCGCGCTCTCCAGCGGCACAATGCTGACGCTCTCCAACAGCGCGCAATCGGCCAGCGCCGGGCGCAGGCAAAGCATCGTCAGCGCAATCTGCGCTCCCAACCCGGTACCGCACAGTGCCTTAACCCTGCCGCCGCACAGCGCATCGCACTGCTCCAGCGCGGTTATGGCCTCCTGCTCAATACCGGCAAAGGGACTTTCCTCCCAAGGCGGGTGCCCACCGATAGCTGCCGTCAGGATCTGATACGCGTTGCCAAAACGCGCCAGCATCGGCTTCCACATCCACGGCCCCAGCCCCAGATCGTGCACAAATAGCAGCGCAGGCGCGTCCTGCGGCCCGTAACGCAGTATTTGCATGATATCCCTCCTTTGGCGCGTCGTTTATAGTATGCCGTACTGGCCGCCAACATAGCCGCGCGGATGTAAATGATTTCTGCCGCATGCCGGCGCGGCACAAGTGCCGCGTATAGAACACCTTAAACCAGCCTAATGGCCGGCGCGGCGATTCCGTCGCGTATCAAATGCCTAAAACCAGCCCAATGGCCGGCGCGGCGATTCCGCCGCGTATCAAATGCCTTGAACCAGCCGTATGGCCGGCGCGGCGATTCCGCCGCGTATCAAATGCCTTGAATCAGCCCAATGGCCGGCGCGGCGATTCCGCCGCGTATCAAATACCTTGAACCGGCCGCATGGCCGGCGCGGCGATTCCGTCAACCGGCAGGAACATTATACCATACCCGCTTTTTCAGCACAGTACAAACGCAATATCCGCTAAAAAATGTGCGTATTGCCGGGCGCCGCACCGGCGCGCCGGGCTTTGCACGCCGCAAAAGCGCCGCTTTTTCGCAGGCTTTTGGTCTTGACTTTGGCAGGGCGGCGGGGAATAATGTGAACTATAACATTCCCATTGTTTCCCATGTTTTTGGCCCAACGCGGCGCGGATACATCCCATTGCAAGGAAGGTGAAAGTAATGAACCACGTTGTTGTAACCGGGGCGGACCGGGGGCTGGGCTATGCGCTGTGCGAAGCGTTTTTGGCGCGGGGCTGGCAGGTTTACGCCGGGCGGTTCCTGCCCGATTGGCCGGCGCTGGATCAACTCAAGCAGCGTTGCGGCGACAGGTTGACGCTGGTGCCGCTGGACGTATCCTGCGGCGATTCGGTGGCCGCCGCCGCCCGGGCGGTAGCCGCGCACACCTGCCGGGTGGATATGCTCATCAACAACGCCGGCATTGTCAACCGCGGCGAAGGCACGCTGGGCGAAGCCGACTTTTCGCTGGACG
>JAQVWW010000154.1 GCA_028709505.1 Eubacteriales bacterium | reverse complement strand
GTGTGCTCTTCCGATCTTTTGGGCAGCCTTTCGCCGGGCCGGCTCTATCGCACCCGGCAAGTCGCCCGCAAGCCCCTGCCTTTTTTGTGCCAAAAAGGCGGCCCCAGGGCCGCCTTTTCTTTATTTCCCCGCACCGTTACGAAAAATCAAACACGGCATAGGGCTGATCTTCCTGGGGCGTATCGTTCTTAGGCCCTTTGCTGTGGTAGGCCACCAGCAGTTTTTGGGCATCGCCGCTCCAGCGCATGTGGTTAAAGGCGGCGCTCAAGTCGTTATACACGCGGTACCGCTCGTACACCTTGTTCCGGTACAGCACGCCCACGTACAAATCCCGCGTACCGCCGGCGATCTGGCTCATGTAGGCCACCTGCTTCTCGTCGGGCGATACGCGGAATAAATCGGCGCCGGCAGCCACCGAATAGGGCTCTTGGCCGTCCTTATGCGCCCACCAGACGCCTTGAGAATCAGAATAGACCAGCGAATCGTCCTGCAGCAGTTGCAGCGCATGAGGCAGGCTTTTGCCAAACGTCCAGAGCGTCTGAGCCTGCCTGTCAGCCAGGTGCGCTTTGGCGTATTTGCCGTTTTTCAGCAGCAGATACAGCGTATCGCCGTCGTCGCCGACGACCAGCATGTTGCCGCGGGCCATATAGTAGGGCTGATCGCTGCCCAGCGCCTGCTTTAAAAAACCCAGGTCGTAGCTGTTGCGGGCGCCGCTGCCCAGCGTCGCCACCTGCAGCGCCGGCGCCTGCCCGGCGCTCTGCGTGATGACGCCGAAATAGGTGCCGTTGGGCGACCAACCGTAGGCCAGCAGCTGCGCGGCGTCCTGCAGCGTCACAATATCGCCAGCCGTCTGCGCACCCAGTGACACCAGCGTCAGCGTCAGCGTCTTGTCGTCGTTGTAGCAGATAAGCAGCAGTTTGTCGCCGTCGTCGCAGACGTCGTACACCTCAAACTTGCGCTGAGAAAGCGCAGGGCTCCACGAAAGCGGCTCGGAAAAGCCGTACATGAAGTTGACGGTGTACAGCGTGTCGCCGGTGGGCAGCGCGTCGGACAGCCGTACCGGCCGGTTGACGCACAGCAGCGTATCGCCGCTTTGCCATACCACGACGTCGCGCTGGTCGCCGGGGGTCTGGGCGATGCCGGCCACCAGCCGCGAGTAGATGCGGCTGGTCTTATACCCCACAGCTTGCTCCACGCTGCCGGTGGGCGCCGGCGTGGGCCGTATTTCCACGCGCACGTTGCGCGGATAGCCGGCGCAGCCGCTCAGCAGCAGCAGGCAAAGCAACAGGCAGCACATTTTCAAGCGCATGGCTACACCCCCGGCGCTGCCTGGGGCAGCACCACGGTGAAGGTGGTCTCTTTTTGGGGCACGCTGTCCACGCGGATTTCGCCCTTATGCTCGGCCACAATCTTCTGGCACAGCGCCAAGCCCAGCCCGGCGCTGCCCAGCTCGCGCGAGCGCTTTTTATCCAACCGGTAAAAAGGCTCGAAAATCTTGTCCGCCTCGTCGGCGGCAATGCCCTTGCCCCTGTTGCGCACATCCACGCATACTTTACCGCCGCGCAGCGTGCCCAGCACGATAATTTCGGTACCCGGCTCGCCGTATTTGATGGCGTTGTCGATGAGGTTGATCCACACCTCGCGCAGCCTTGACGGGTTGGCGCTGACGGTTAGATGCTCATCGACGATGGCGCGGATGGTAAACCCGTAGCGCGTGCCCTTAAACTGCATGGCTTCGCAGGTGTCTTTTAACTGCCCGCCCAGCTCCAGCAGCTCGTAGGGCACGTCCTGATAGTTCTGGTTGTCGGACATCTCCAGCAGCTTGACCACCATATCTTTGAGGCGGTCGCTCTCTTTGATAATGTGGCCCATGCCTTTGTTTAAAAACGCTTTGTCCTCATAGCCGCCGTCCACGATCATCTGGGCGTAGCCGCGGATGGACGTCAGCGGCGTCTTCAGCTCGTGGGTTACGCTGTCAAAGAACTCTTTGCGGTGGTCGTACATGCTCTGGATGCTATCCCGGTCCTGCTTGATGGTGCGCACCTGAAAGTTCAGCTTGGACACCATCTTAAAAAAGTTGTTGGCCAGCCGGCCTATCTCGTCCTTGCGGTTTAGCGGCATCTGGCGCTTAAGCTGTATGGAGCTTAGCCGCGAATTGGCAATGTCGTCGGCCACCATTTGCGAAACGCGGCTTAAGCGCACGATGGGGCCGGTGACGCTGCCCACGACGATGATGATGAGCAAATACATGACGGCGAACACGATGACGGTGGTCAGCATGATGGACAGCGACATCTCCCTGCCCTGCCCAAACAGCGGAGAATAGTCCTTAATAAAGCGCAGAATGCCCACCGGCACCCCTTCGACTATCACCGGAAATGAATAATAGGCGTACACTTGGCCGCCTACCGTGTTTAAATAATATGCCGTCTTGCTGGCCACCGCCTCGCTCACATCGGCGGCGGTCTCGTCGGCAAACAGCTCCCGATTGGTGGTGCTGATCAGAACGCCGTTCAGCCCGTATGCGCCCACCGGCGTGTTGGTGATACTCAGCAGCTCGCGCACCGTCTGGTTGGCCATCTTTTGAAAGCTGGCTTCTTCGTTGTTCAGCGCGTTGAGCATAAAGCTCTGCCGCACATAGACCTCGCAGTTGGTCTTGATGAGGGCCAGCTCCGACGTGATGGTATCCTGGTTGTTGCGGTTAATTTTGGCCGATACCACAATATTGATAATGGCAAAAGCGATGGCGAAAATGATCAGCATCGCCATCGACAGCTTGCCTTTGATTGTGTTTAAAATATTAGCCACTATTTTGCAAACTTATAGCCCACGCCGAATACCGTCTGGATGGTGTTGTGCAAGTCCAACTTCTTGCGCAGCCGCTGCACGTGGATGTCCACCGTGCGCGTATCGCCGTAAAAATCATAGCCCCACACCGTATCCAGCAGCAAGGTTCGCGAGAGCACCTTTCCGCGGTTGTTGTACATATACAGCAGCAGTTCGTATTCCTTGGGTGTTAAGGGCACTTCTTCGCCGCGTAGCTTGACCACCATCTCCTCGGGCAGTATCTCAATTTCGCCGGTACGGATGATCTTGGCGTCGTCGGCGGGGCCGCCCCAATTGTCCTTTTCCAGGCGGCGGTAGATGGTATTGATGCGGGCGATAACCTCGCGCATGTCAAAGGGCTTGGTAATATAGTCGTCGGCGCCCATTTCCAGACCGCGCACCCTGTCGTCGATGTACGAACGGGCGGTAATCATGATGATGGGGATGTTCCATCGCTCGGTCACCATCTTGCAGATGTCCAGACCGCTGATGTCGGGCAGCATCCAGTCCAGCAGCAGCATCTCGGGCCGGAAGCTCTCCAACGCCTTTAGGCCGTCCTCGCCGGTGTTGGCCGTCATCACCTCAAAGCCCTCGCGGGCCAGGCCGTAGTACAGCAGGTCGGCAATGGGCTCTTCATCTTCAATAATCAGTATCCGCATCGATTCACCTATATCATTTCCATTTCTCATTGATAGAACCGCATATTCGCCATATCGGTTCAAAACGTTAGCATATATATTTATTATAACAAATTTACGACCGGATAGCTGTATCCAAATCGTAAGTAAATTTTGGTTCCCCCCCGGCGGGCCGGCGGCCGTCCCCGGCCTCCTTCTAAAAAACAGAAGGGCCCGGGCGCCGCCTGTGCGTCCAGGTCCTCCCCGCCATCATCCTGCCGCCGCCCTACCGGGGCCAGCGCCGGACCGTCCCCGGCAGCGCCGGAAACGTCCGGTGCGGCTCAGCCTGGTACCAGTAAGCCACGCTGGATAGGTCGTCCTGCCGTTCAAACAGGCCCCCGTGCCCCACGCCTATCTGCTGCACCGTCACTTTCAGGCTGCGGGCAAAGCGGATGGGATCCATCACATGCCAGCGGTAAAAGGCGCGCATCGGCGGGCAGTCGCGGTTGTGGTAACGGTTGTCTATGCCATAGTCCTTATCGGCGTAGAACGGGTAGCCCAAAAACGGCGTGTTGTAGGTGACTTCGCGCATCTCGTTGCCGTCGTGGGCGGCAAAGCTCCACGCGCCGCCAAAGTAGTCCTCCATACCGGTGCCGCAGATGGTGGGATAGTCGTCATCGCCGTCCAGATAGAACTTCATCTCGCCTTCACCCCACCAATACCGCTGCAGCGTGGACAGCGCCAGAAAGGTGCCGATGTACTGGCCCCGGCCCTGTATGCCCTGCGCCACCACATAGTCCTGCCCCGGCGTCGTGATGTGCTGACGGCGCCACTGGGCGTGCAGATAGGCGGTTTCGGCGGGCAGTTCGTCGTACAGGCAGTAGTCAATTTGGTAGAAAAAGCCGCCCACGTCGTTGGCGTGTTGGTTTTCGATGGTGACACGCGCGTGCCGGCCAAAGGGCATGGGCAGATAACAGTTCATACCCCGCAGCGGGTTGACCGCCATGGGCAGCGAATTGACCTGATAGCTGGCGCCAAAGCCCAGGCAGAAGAAGTCGCCCAGCGGGCACTCCACCGACGGCTGCTCCTCACCGTCCCAGTACATGCGCAACACCATATCGCGCAGCACGAAACGCTGATCCGGCGCCGTCTGGTC
>JAQVWW010000153.1 GCA_028709505.1 Eubacteriales bacterium | reverse complement strand
AAGCCGGTGAACAGGCGTTTGCGCGCGCCCTTAAAATCGCTGAGCACACCCAGCAGCGGGCTTAATACCGCCACGATGAGCATGGCGATGGATGTGCTGGTGCCCCAGCGGGACACGGCGCTTACGCTGTCACGGGCGATGGAGTTGTAAAAAATGGGCAGGATGGTGACTACTATCACCGAATGCACCGAGTTGGCCCAGTCATACATCATCCAACTTTTTTCCAGCTTGGTAAACGAGTTGCGAAAGGACATAAGGCACCTCCGGAACTTGGTGTAAATGGGATGTTTTTTCTTACCAGTGTACATCATATGCCGGCGATTGCAACGAAAAGATGGCCGATGCGACACGGCTCTCCGCGGTCAACGGTGTAAAAAAGGGTGCAAAAAATTTATCTGTTAAAAAACAATATAATAAGAAAAGAATAGAAAACGCAGCATTATGTCGCAAAATATAAAAATAATGCACCTAAATTGTTCTATTATCGAAATAGAACAACTATTTTGTAAAACCCATAAAAGTTTAGGATCTTTGCCTCACCGGCAGAAAATAGAATTTATTAGATATAATGTATAAATATAGCGTCGAGATTTTATTATAAAAAGGCATAGAAAACACTGGAATATAAATATAATAAGGTAAATCTAAATATAGATGGTTTTTTATCATTATGAGCGCAGCTATAATGAATGTTGTAACAGCGGCCGATAGTTTCTTTAAAGTGATGAAATAAAAATAAGTTTGAATATATAAATTGTGAAAGAATGGGCGTAAAGCGTATCGCCCGGCAGGGAAAAGAAATCAGTTTGCTCCCGTAGGATGAATATGGGGGCGAATTCCAGGCAACTGGTATTTGTGTCAGACTCATTAAAAGGAGGATCACAATGAACAAGAAGCTCATGTCCATCATGTCATTGGTACTGGCTGTATGCTTCCTGGCAGTTATGGCTGCAGGATGCACCAGCGGCGCCAAGACCCCTGAAGGGACGCCCGCTCCCGGTGCGGAGGCCACCAAAGCGCCCGACGACGATCAGCCCGCCGAGACGAAAAAGGTGTCCTTCACCCAATTCTGGAACATGGCCTCGCACAACATTGAGCAGACCGAGATCTTCGTAGAGCTGCTCAAGCGCACCAACGTAGATGTCACCTACGAAGTGCCCACCAGCGACGACGGCCAGAAGCTCAACATCATGATGTCGTCGGGCGCGCTGCCTGAAATCGTCAGCACCCCCCGCACCAACGCGGCCGTGGGCAAGATGATCGACGCCGGCGCCGTGTACTGCATCAACGATTTGATGGAGCAGTATTATCCGTCGATGTTGACCGACATCGAGCCTGAGTACTTTGCGTATCACAAGTACAAGGACGGCAAGAACTACTACTGGACCAACTACATCTACACGCCCTTCGTGCTCAGCCACGATACCTGGCCCAAGGTAGAAGCGGTGTTCCGCAACACCAACGTCCGTGCCGACGTATGGGAAGCCATTGGCAAGCCCGACGTGAGCACGCCCGAAGCCTACAAGGCCATGCTGATGCAGATCAAAGAGAAGTTCCCTGACCTGCCCACCTACTACATGCAGGGCTATCCCACCAGCTCGGTGGCCGCCGGCCAGTCCGAAGGCAGCCTGTTCATCAACTCCGACTCTCCCTCCTGGGGTCTGTTCGGCGAATGGGGCCTGACCCAGTACGACGTTGCTGACGACAAGGTTACCTCGGTCATCCGCAACCCCAAGTTCTTTGAGATGGTATCGTACCTCAACGATCTGTACCGCAGCGGCCTGCTTGACGCGTCGTGCTTCGTTGACGGCTCCGATATTGCCAACCAGAAGATCGATAACGGCCAGATCGCCAGCTTCCACGGCACCATCGGCAACCACGGCTACACCGCCGGCGTCGAATATGCCACCATCCCCTACTTCACCGAGATCAACGGCGAGGCCGTTGAAGGCTTCTACAACAAGTCCGGCGCTGGCTGGCTGGCCACGATGGTCACCAGCAAGACCACCGGTGATGTGCTCGAAGGCGTTATGCGCTTCCTGGGCTACCAGGCCACGATGGAAGGCCGTCAGCTGTGCGGCTGGGGCATCGAAGGCAGACATTGGGAATGGAACGACGACAAGTCCGCCCCCGTCCAGACCGAAGTGCTGACCAACATGGCCGATCCTTCGGATAAGACCAAGAAGTTTGGCTTCTGGCAGAACCGTGCTCTGCACGATCAGTACTACTGCAACTCGCTGTGGGAAACCTGGACCGACGAGCGTTTGGCCTGGTATGAAGTCTACGGCGATCGCATGAAGCTGGACATTTTCGACGGCGTGCGTAACCCGCCGCTGGACGACTCGGCCGAGGGCATCATCCTGGCCAAGCTCATCGACCACAGCTTCGTGTACTACCCGAAGATGGTCATGGCTGAATCGGCCGACCAGTGTAAGGCAATGTACGACGAATTCGTCTCCAAGTGCGAGGCCGACGGCCTGGTCGCCATGGAGAAATACTGGACCGACAAGTGGGTTCTGTTCAAATAAGAACGGCACGCAAAGCGGTTAAGTAGCAACAAAGCACAATCCGGCACCCAACCTGGGTGCCGGATTTTCGTTTTGCACAGAGGATAGGGCCAAAATTTGAAAAACCGGCGACGAAAGATGTATTCGGATAAAAGCGGCTGCGTACGCGGCGTACTGCGGGCGGACGGTTCACCGATGATAGCCGGGCAACGATTGGAGCGAAGAATGCGGTATGCGCCCAAGCCGAAAGGCGGCCGCCTTTTTTTGCCGTGGGCAAATGTGAAGGGACAACGGCCCATGTTCGGCTGCGACAGCGGGGCTTGCTGGCTTTAAATACCCGGCAGGCTTAGCCAGCAGGCAATGTGCGCGCAGGAGTTTGCTTTGTAGCCCGAAGGTGAGCGGAAGAGGCGATGGGCAAAACAAGTTTTTCCCGCCGCCGCTTTTTGCCGGTATTTATTACCGCACCCCCGGCATAGCGGCTCGGGTTTTGGCTAAGGCAGCGGCTAAAAGAGCCAAATTTCCCGGAAGACCTGCTTCTTACCGCCGCTTCCTCGGCGGCAGGACAGGGTCCGCCCCGTCACCGCAGCTATTTTAGGCTAAGGCTGCGGCCAGATCAAATCAAAATCCTCAAAGACCACCGGCATGTCCCAATGGAACGCATACCCCAGCTGGTCGCCCTCGGCGGTAAAGAACCGGACGTGCCCGCGCTGCCAGGACTCCAGCGTGTCGTCTTCGCCTTCGCGCCGGCAGATGTCGTAGGTCATGGCCGAAAAGGGCAGTATCGTGACGCGGGTGGTCTGTATCACACAATGGGGCCGGCCGGCAAAATCGGTAATGACCGATAGATCGCCGGGGCGAGGCAATGCCTCCTGTTGGATCAAAAAAGCGAATAGGCTGGAGGCCGTCGCCCGCTTTTTGCCGGCCAATACCAGCTGCAGCAGCGGCTGCGCCACGAATTCGTCCAGACCAAAGAAAAAGCTCGAGTACAGCGGCAGATCTTCGGGCCGGCCGGTATCCAGCAGGAAAGCGCGAAAATAATCTTCCACAGAGGTGTCGCAGCGCATCGAAACGTCCTCGCCTTTTTTCCTGAGTATAGCACAGCCCCGCAAAAAGCTGCCGAATAAAAGCGTGAAATTGGAAAGAATGCTTGTGCCCGGACGGCTACATATAGTATTCTGAATTAAAAGGAAAAAGTCGGCAGGAGGAGGGCTACTATGCAGGAATATCCGGTCGTCGCGGCCATTCGGGAAAATGTGGCGCAGGTTATCGTGGGTAAGGAAAAGATGGTGGACTTGATGCTGTGTGCGCTGCTGTGCGGCGGGCATGTGCTGGTGGAGGACGTGCCGGGTATCGGTAAGACTACGCTGGTCAGCGCGCTGGCCAAGTCGATAGACTTATCGTTCCAGCGCATTCAGTTTACGCCGGACTTGTTGCCCAGCGATATTACCGGCTTTAATATGCCCAATATGAAGACCGGCGAGTTCGAGTTTGTCAAAGGCGCCGTGATGAGCCAGGTGGTGTTGGCCGATGAAATCAACCGCGCGTCGCCCAAGACCCAGTCGGCGCTGCTGGAGGCGATGCAGGAAACCCAGGTGACGGTAGACGGTGTGACATACCCGCTGCCCCGTCCGTTTTTGGTGCTGGCCACGCAAAATCCGGTGGAGTTTGTGGGTACGTATCCGCTGCCCGAGGCGCAGCTGGATCGTTTTTTGATGTGCATTTCGCTGGGCTACCCCACCGCCGACGAGGAGATGCGGATATTGGAGCGCTATGGCGCGTCGGCGTCGGCGCCGGCGATATCCAGCGTGGCCACGGCCCAGGATATCATAGACATGCGCACCCGGGCCGAAGGGGTGCTGTGCGCGCCGCTGGTACAGGAATACATCGTGCAGCTGGCGGCGGCCACCCGTCGCCACCCCGACCTGCAGCTGGGCGTCAGTCCCCGGGGTACGCTGTCGCTGCTGCGGGCGGCCAAGGCATGGGCGCTGATGAACGACCGGCAATACGTGCTGCCCGACGACGTGCAGCAGCTGGCTGAGCCGGTATGGGCGCACCGGCTGACGGTAAGGCCCGAGGCGCTGCTGCGCGATATGACCGCCAAAC
>JAQVWW010000152.1 GCA_028709505.1 Eubacteriales bacterium | reverse complement strand
CAGACCCACCGTTTCACAGTCAAACGCGTCCAGCACATGGCATACGTGGGCGCTGGCACGCATATTCTCAAAAGCCAGCTGTACGCCGCAGTTCCGGGCCCGCTCCACCAGCCGCTCAATGCGCCGGGTGCCGGCGGCGGTGACTGCCGGCGGCTGCGCGCCGCTGGTCAGGTGCACCACCAGCCTGCCCACGCTGCAGTGCGCGCAGTCGTCCAGGGCGCCACACAGCATGCGCAGCGGCGCATCGCCGGCCGCCGTGTCAGCCCACAGCGCGTTGACGCCGTCGGTGGGCGCATGGGCGTTCTCGATACGCAGACCATAGCGGTTGGCCAGGTCGACGCGCTGCCGGCGAGTCAGCGGCTCGCCGTCGCCCCACCACAGCAGCACGGCGCCAAAGCCGGCGCGGGCCATACGCTCGAACCGTTCTTCCATCGCCAGCGGATAGCCGTTGACCGATGTGATGCCGATGCACGCTACATCCATTGTACGTTGACCGGCTTACGCGGCACGGTGCGTTGAAACACGACGTTGGGCCGGCCCACCACCATGCAGGCGATAAGCTTGCGCCGGTCGTTCAGCCCCAGCATCTGCTGCAGCTGCTGACTGTGCTTGACGCCGTGCACGGCAAAGCCGCAGTACAGCACGCCCAGCCCCATGGCGTAGGCCATCAGTTCCATGTTTCCGGCGGCAATGCCGCCGTCTATTTCGCTGCGGGCGATAACCAATATGGCCTGCTGCCCGCCATAAAACAGCGTGTCCTTCTCCTCGATGCCGTTTTGGTAGTCCTCAGCGCGGCGGATAAGATCCGGCCGGTCGTGCTCCACGCCAAAGCGGTGCAGGCTGCGCCATACGTCGGCCTTGAAGGCCTCCAGCGTCTCGTCCAGCACGATGTATTCCACCGTCTGTGCGTTGCTGCCGGTGGCGCTGTAGCGGCCGGCCTGCAATATTTTTTCAATCTGCTCCCGGCTTAACTTGCGCGGCGTATAGCGGCGGACGCTGCGCCGGTATCGGATAAAATCCAGCAGTTCATCCTCGTCCAGCATAAAGCGGCCGGGTTCGTATTCCAGCACTTCGCGGGTATCCACATCCATATCCACTGCCTTGACCGGGCAAACGGCAAAGCAGTGCCCGCAGTTGATACAGCTGCGGCCGTTGGGCGCGTAGGTGCCCTGGGGTGTGCGGCTGATGGCGTTCATGACGCACAGCTGCGCACATTGACCGCATTTGACGCATGCTTGCTGATCGATGGTTATCATAACTTCTCCTCCCATGGCCGCCGGGCGGCGGGCATACCGCTATCATACCGCAGCAGGTGTAGCTTTGCACACTAAATGAAAAATATTTGCACACTAAATGAAAAAACACTATTTATTGTTTTTTGCAAAAGAACAATATTACACCATCTTTTAAAACCCGTTAAATTAGAATTTAAAGTAAAAGGGGGACCGCGTAAAGTGGTTTCCTTTATTAAAATTTAAATTTTTATAAATATTTGAGTAAACTGGAAAAAGCTTCTTGACATACCCAGCAGAGTATGTTGTGCTTTAATTAAGAAATGAGAAGCAGGTGCTCATCATGGGAGCAGAAAAAAGAGAGCGGATAGCACACACGACATCAATCCTTGCATTGCTAACCGCTCTTGTCAGTCTCATAGCTGAGATTATCAAGCTAATAAGAGACTGAGACGTTGGAGGGGCGACGCCCCTCCTCCCCTCCGGAGGAGACTCTCTACTAATAAAATATCACATCTAAAGGAGGTTATCAAGATGACGCGGCATGACAAGATTACCACGATACTATCAGTACTGGCGATTATTATATCGCTGTTGGCGCTTGGTCTTAATATTTTTGCGAGGTAGTTATGACATATGGCAAGAAACATCAAAAAAGAAAAGGCCTGGGCCGCGGCTAAATACGGCCCACAATTGCGGGCACAGCTGGAGAGCGCCGAACAATACGAGGCATTCCGGACTTGGTTACGCGCACATAATATCTCTTATGCTGCATGGCTACAGCAAAAGGTGCGAGAGCAGTTGGAAGAAGCCGGCCCTCACGAATTGTGAGGGCCGGCCCCTCTTTCATTGCAGTGTTGCGTAGGTTTTGGGGCCTACGATACCGTCAGCAACAAGCTCATGCTCTTGCTGATATTGTTTGACTGCTAACTGCGTCTGCGCACCGAAGATGCCGTCCACACCCCATTTGCCCAGGTCATAGCCCAGCGCTTGCAGATTCCATTGCAGCCAGCGCACGGCGTCGCCGGCGCTGCCCTGGCGCAGCATATATTTGCCGGTGATGGCCGGTAAAGCGTAGGGGTTTTGCGGTGGGGGCGCTGTGGGCACAGTGCCCTTTTCATCGCCCCAGAACGTCTGATTGCCAATGGTGCCCAGCCGCACATATTTGGCGTCGCGGGCGGCTACCGTCTCGGCGCGGGCAGCCTTGCCCAGCACCCATAGCACCGGCTGCGGATAGACCGACTCGCCCTGGTCGAACACGGCCTGTACCGCACGGGCCACATTGGGCACCGTGGATAAATCGCCCTGCCATGGCGCGGCAAACTGCCCCTGGCGTAACACGCCCTGCAGCCCTTTGCCAAAGCGCTGTTTGGCGTCGTTGGCGCGGTCGCGGATGCACTGGGCCACGGCCCGCTGGCCGTCATAAGGCTCGCCACGAGCCTCGGCGGCTACGGTGCGCAGGATGGTATCCCGCCATGCGTCCATTTGCCCTTTTTCTTCGCCGCTCAGCAATCGGCTGACGTCTGCGCGAAACAAATTCATATTCTTTCCGAAAAACGGAAACCAGTGCGACGGGTCGGCATGGTTGCTGTTGGATAAGCCTTTGGCATAGGCTTCATAGTGGCCCAGCACGTTTTCGGCGGGAATGTCCCAACGGCTGCAGATCTGCGCCGCCAGCCACGTAGCGCGCTGCCAGGCAGCGTTAAAATAGGCGCTGTCTGTCTTCCACTGTCTGGGCTCACAGATTTCCATACCCACGCTGACGGAATTGATAGGCTTGCCACAGTGCCAGCCCCAGTAGTCCTCGGGTAGTGTGTTGATGATGGTCGTGTCGTCAACAAAATAGTGTATCGACTTTTCGACGTCAGCCTTGTTCCATCTGGGCGGCCAGGCGGCGGCCATCAGCCCCGGTGTAGCGGTGCTGTGGATGACCACATAGGCCGGCGTGATTTTGTTGGGCTTCGTATAGGTGGGGTTTTGCGTCAAATACTGCTGCTCAATGGCAAACATCCATTTCCTCCCTGTGCTGGGCCGGCGCCCCCGGCCACTGTATACCCCCGGGCACCAGCTGTGCCGTCTCGGGCAAGTCCCGCAGCGCCTGCCGGTATGCGCGCCACGCCGCGCGCGGCTCGTCGGATAGCGGCGCGTCGGCCACCTGCGTCCAGTCGCTCTCGGTCAGCAGCACGTTGCGCTTATGGCGCAGCCCGGCCAGCACCGCGTTGGTTATTTCGGCACCGTTGCTATCGTCACGTAGCGTAACGCTGCCCCAATCCGTAATGCCGGCGACGCTGCCCACGCCGGGTATGTCGATGTAGTCGTCGCCGATGACGGCGTTATCGCCGTGCAGCATATCATCTACGTATATCACTGATAGGTCACCTCCAATATGGGCGGCGTGGCGTCGCCCAGGCCGTCGCACTTGCCGTAGCCGGTGCTACCGGTATATAGGCACAGGCCCACCGCGTCGCCTCCCAGGATGGCCTGCACGTCGGCGGGATTGACGTCCATCCACGTGGCCACGCCGCGCGGAATGGTCGCGCTGGCACCGGCACCGCTCCGCACCGGCGCGTTGCCCGATGTGTTGCCGCCGGGCAGCGTGGCGGGCGATGTGTACGTCTGTATGGTGATGGTTTCGGCGGAACTGCCGCCCACTCCGTTGCGGCGTAGCAGCCGTAGCCGGGCGCTTAACACCGTCTTGCCCGCCAGCGCTGACAGATCAAAACGCATACAGCCCGTCCAAATGCCGTTAGGCGTCCACCGGCCGTACCCCACAAGGCGCTCGGCATACCATTGGTTGTCCGGGCTTGCGCGGTGAGAACGGCTGTCGGCCAGCGCAATCTGCACCGTCTGCGTGGGCGGTACCGGCGGCGGCGTGTACCCGCTGCCGTGGGCCTCGGACGCGCTGCCGCGCACTTCGCCCCCCTGCGCCGTGCTTGTAGAGCCATACGGACGGGTGGTGTCTACGCGGATGACCGAGCCATCGCGGACAACCAGCGCATACGTGCAGTCGCCGGTGCAGGCATAGGCATATATATTGCTGTTTGCGCCGGCCCAAATGGCGTGATACGCGTTGATCTCGCATGTGTCGATAATCAGGTCGCTTTGATTGGTCAAAATGCCGTTGGTCCCACTGCCCGTGATGTTAAACACACATGCCTGCACGTATACATTTTGAGACTTGACCACCTGCATTTTTGCGGCGCGCATGCTTAGCACGTTGATGGCAATGCCGCTACAGTAACCAATGTATATATCGTTTACCGTTGGCCTTCTGCCGGACACATCGTTGCGCACCGTCAGGCTGCCGCTGCCGTAAAATCCCTCTATGTTAAGCGACTCGCCCATCGTGGCATTATCCCAAATATAGACTGTCACGTGTGCGCCATCAAAATACTTTGGCAACACGGCCAACGCCCCGGCCAGCCTGC
>JAQVWW010000151.1 GCA_028709505.1 Eubacteriales bacterium | reverse complement strand
AGCCGCTGCATGGTTTTGAGCAGCTTTTCCGGATCGAACTTTTCGCTGTCGTAGGCTATGATGACGGCGCCACAGATCCACTGGCCGTATATCTTGCCCCAGCCGAACTTGGCCCAGCCCGAGTCTGCCATTGTCAAATGCCGCCCGCCGTCTTGCACGCACTGCCAGTATTTGGCGGTGGTGATGTGCCCGATGGGATAGCGGTAATCGTGCAACAGCATCTTAGGCATGCCGGTGGTGCCCGACGAGAAGTAGATGAGCATGGCGTCGTCGGCCGTCGTGCCCTCTTGGCCGCGGGGGCGCGCAAACTCCGGCGACGACCGCTGCATCAGCGCGCGGAAATCGCACAGACCCTCGGGAATGTGCCCGCCCACGACGCAGACGTCGGTGAGTGTCGGGCAGGCGGCGCGGCTGTCGCGTATGTGCCGCAAAATTTCGTCGTCGTCGACGGTGGTGATGACCTTGACGTCGGCGGCGTTGCAGCGGTAGCTGATGTCTTTGGGCGTCAGCTGGTACGTGGCCGGGATGACGACGGCGCCCAGCTTGTGCAGGCCCAGCATACAAAACCACACCTCGGGCCGCAGCTTGAGCATCAGCATGACGACGTCGCCCTTTTTCACGCCCAGGCTGCGGTAGGCGTTGGCGGCGCGGTTGCTCTGGCGCGCCACGTCGGCAAACGTATAGCTGATTTCATGATCGTCATCGTCGCACCATAACAGCGCCTCTTTATCCGGCGTTACGCGGGCGTATTCGTCCACGACGTCAAAAGCGAAGTTAAAATCCGCCGGAATGCTGACGCGATAGTTGGCTTTAAAGTCTTCGTAGGAGTCAAATTCGATACGAGGCAGAAATTTTTCTATCATAGCGGCGCGGCCCTCTCCTTCTATTCGTTGATCACCGTTAAGAACTGAGCAGGGCCTCCCACTGCCATCTGGCCGTGGGGAATGCGGGGATCAAAATAGATGCTGTCCCCTACCGCCAGGTCAAATTGATGGGCACCGATCCGAACCCGCACCGTGCCTTTGAGCACGTAGTTAAATTCCTGGCCCCTGTGCACCACCAGCTCCGGCGCGGTGTCCTTCACGTCCAGGTCCACTATCATCGGCTCCATGTCCCGGTCAATATAGTTAAACGCCAGCGCCGAAAATTTGTACTCCTTATACCGCTCCACCGATACGCCCTGGCCTTTGCGTACCAGCGTATAGGCCGACATACGGGGCGCCTCGCCGGTCATCAGTACCGTGGCGTCTACGCCCAGCACGCCGGCGACGGCGTACAGCACGCTGATGGGAATGTCGGCGGTAGCGTCCTCATAGCTTTGATATTGCTCCAGCGGGATGCCCACCTTTTCGGCCACGTGCTGCGGACTCATTTCCAGAATCTCCCGCAGCTCCCGGATACGCTGGGCGATGGCCACCAATTGCGCGTTCATGCTACTACCCCCTTGCGTAAATTCTATCAAGTATAGCAGATTTCCCCCTGGGCTGTCACGTTTTATTGCTGGTTTTGGCCACGCAGCTTCACGCGGCGGATTTTGCCGCTGATGGTCTTGGGCAGCTCGTCTACAAAGTCCACCACGCGCGGATATTTGTACGGCGCCGTCTGGCCTTTTACGTAGTCCTGGATTTCCTTTTTCAATTCGTCCGACGGCGCATAGCCCTTGGCCAGCACGATGGTGGCCTTGACGGCCTGACCGCGCACCGGGTCGGGCACGGCGGTGACGGCGCATTCCAGCACCGAAGGGTGCTCCATTAGCACACTTTCAATCTCGAAAGGCCCGATGCGGTAGCCCGAACTTTTGATGAGGTCATCGGTACGGCCGACGTACCAGAAGTAGCCGTCCTCATCGCGCCAGGCCATGTCGCCGGTGTGATAGACGCCTTCATGCCAGGCTTCACGGGTTCTCTCTTCGTCGCGATAATAGCCGGTGTACATGCCGAAGGGCCGCCCGTTATGCGTGCGCAGCACGATTTCGCCCACTTCGCCGGGCTGTACCGTGCGCCCTTCGCTGTCCACCAGGTCGGTATCGTACTGGGGCGTGGGCTTGCCCATGGACCCGGGCTTGGGCGTCATGCCCGTCAGGTTGGCCACCACCACCGTCGTCTCGGTCTGGCCGAAGCCCTCCATCAGCGAAAGGCCGGTCATCTGCTTAAACTGGCTGAACACCTCGGGGTTGAGCGCCTCGCCGGCGATGGTGGCGTGCCGCAGCGACGAAAGATCGTAGCGCGACAGGTCCTCCTTAATGAAGAAGCGATACATCGTAGGCGGCGCGCAGAACGTCGTGATGCGGTATTTCTCGATGAGGCTGAGGATCTCGTCGGCGTGAAAGCGTTCAAAGTCGTAGGTGAACACGCAGGCCTCGCACAGCCACTGGCCGTAGAGCTTACCCCACACGGCCTTGCCCCAGCCGGTATCCGCCACGGTGAAGTGGACGCCGTCAGGGTCTACGTTATGCCAGTGGCGGGCGGTGACGATGTGCCCCAGCGGATAGGTGAAGTCGTGGGCGGCGATTTTGGGATAGCCGGTGGTGCCCGACGTAAAGTACATCAGCATGATGTCGCTCTTGTGCGTGGCGGCGTCGCCGGTGGGGCGGGCGAATGCGTCGCTTTGCCGGGCCACCTGCGCGTCGAAATCGTCCCAGCCCTCGCGGGCACCGTTGGCCATGGCGCGGATGGTCACCGTCGGCGATTCGGCCAGCGCCGCGTCCACCTCGGCCGACACGTTGCCCTCTGCGGTGCAGACGACGGCCTTGACGCCGGCGGCGTTAAAGCGGTACACCAAGTCTTTTTTGTGCAGCTGATCGGTGGCCGGCACGACGATGGCGCCCAGCTTATGCAGCGCCACGATGGAAAACCAGAATTGATAGTTGCGCTTTAAGAGGAGCATGACCACATCGCCTTTTTGAATGCCCAGCGATGCAAAGTAGTTGGCGGTGCGGGCCGAATGGCGCATCATATCGCCAAAGGTGAATGTTCGCTCCTCTTTGTCGTTGGATATCCAGATCATCGCCGGCTTATCCGGGCTTTTCCGGCCCATTGCGTCGACGACGTCAAACCCAAAGTTAAACGTATCCGGGCAGTGCAGGCTAAGGCCGCTTAGCAGGCCGTCGGGCCCGTAGGTTTCGGTGGCGTATTGCTGATACAAAAGTTTCGTCATATCATTCTCTCCTTACGCGAAGCGGAAATGCTCATTTCTTCATGACCACGGCCAGGAATTTGCAGAGTGCGCCGCCGACGGCCACCATGCCGTGCCGATGGGCAGAATCGTAATAGATGGCGTCGCCGGCGTTTAAAATTTCGATGTGATCCTCCAGGCGCACCTTCAGCGTCCCTTCCAGAACATAGTCAAACTCCTGTCCCTCATGGGTGGACAGAGCGATTTCGGCCTGCTCGGCCTGGGCGTCGTAGGGTGCGGTGACGACGAAGGGTTCGGCACTCTTATGCTTAAAGAGATACGCCACGTGTTGGTACTCAAAGCCGGCGCGGCGCTTGATGGGCAGGCCCTGCCCGCTGCGCACCACCGAATAGAACGACAGCTTAGGCATCTCGCCGGTCAAAAGCTCGATGATATCGATACCAAAGCACTGGGCGCATTTGTACAGAAAGGTGAAAGAAAAGTCGGTCTGCCCCTCTTCGCTTTTGACGTACTCCTCTTGAGATACGCCACATACGCGGGCCATATCCGCCGTGGTTAAGTCGAGAATCAGGCGCATGCCCTTAATTCGCTCGGCAATTTGCGTAATCTTATTTTCCATCGTGAACCCTCCATCACCGGTCGTCGTAATAAAAAAATCCGCCCCTCCTACGAGGGACGGATATCATCCGCGTTACCACCCTTGCTTGCTATTTGCATAGCCGCTCTGCCCGCATCCAACAATGCGCCGCCCCGATAACGGCGGGCTACCGGCACGCCTACTCTCTTTGCAGATTTCAGCTACAGCTCCAGGGTGATACACTTTTTCCGGCTTTGCTGCCTTGCACCCGCCGGCAGCTCTCTGCGAAAGATCCGCGAAAAAGTCCTTCCCTATCATTGCCTTTAAACGAAACAATAGATTGGATTACTTATATCAAAAATCCCGCCCTTTGTCAAGCGCCGTTTTGGCGCTTTAGCGTAAAACTTCAGCCAATCCGCCGCCGGCCAGCTTGCGCACATCGTCCAGCGACGCCATCGACGTATCGCCCGGCGTCGTCATGGCCAGCGCCCCGTGGGCCACGCCGTATTCCAGCGCCTGTTGCATCGGCAGGCCGGTCAGCATCCCGTATAGCAGCCCTGCCGCAAAGCCGTCGCCGCCGCCGATGCGATCGAGGATTTCCAAACCGGGATAGTCCTTGGAGCGATACAGCCGCCCGTCGGCGTAGCAGACACCGCCCCAGTCGTTGCGGCAGGCGCTCAATACGCGCCGCGTGGTGCAGGCGATGGCCTTACAATGCGGATACGCCCGGGCGGTGCTCTCCAGCACGTCGCCCAGCGAGGATTCCGCAAAGGCCGGCACTTTCAGGCGCTGCACAAAATCGTTGCGCCCGCCAAAGACGACGTCCACATAGGGCATCAGCTCTTCAAAAAAACGCTCGGCTGCCTGCGGATCGCCCAGATTCTTCCATAGCGAAGGCCGGTAGTTAAAATCGAAAGACACCGTGACGCCGCAACGTTTGGCGGCGCGCACCCCTTCCAGCGTCAGCTGCGCCGTATCGTGTGACAG
>JAQVWW010000150.1 GCA_028709505.1 Eubacteriales bacterium | reverse complement strand
CCCGTCGCCCGATAGATTCGGACTATTGTCGGTGGAAAAACCCTCTGCCAAGGTCGCAGAAGCAACCTCCCACCTCATCCCATAGAACGGCTGCTTTATAAGAATACTATAAACATTGCGGCATTGCAAGAGTAAATTTCATCAATTTCGGCTATTTTGCTGGCTTTTTTATCGGATGCACCCTTTTTTTACCAGATGGTGGCAGGTAGAGGCGCGCGGGCCGCTACCGGCACTCTTTGCAGACGACCGCCCCGCCCCGTTGGCGCCCAGGCGGGATAAAAAGCGCCCTTTGCACCCTTTTAAGAGTGCTGCGCTCTGTGCCGTCACAGCGTCGCCAGAAACCTTTTCATCTGCCTGCGGTTTTTCAGCACGATGAGCCGAACGTCGGCGTCGCCCAGCAGCCGATAATAGCGCGCGCGGTTTCTCTTGTTGAAGTTCCATACGCTCTTTAGAAACGCGGCGTCAAAGCGTTCGGGGCAGTATCCGCCCATGTCGGGCCGGCTCTTGCCATAGTTATGGAGGACGCGCCGGATTACGCCGCATACACAGGCCCACCGCGTGTAGTCCAGGTAGATGACCGTGTCGCAATAGGCCAGCCGCAGCGACAACGTGGCGCTGAGGTTGCCGTCGATGATCCAGCTGGGTTTGACCAGCTCTTTTTGCAGCGCTTCTTGAAACCGATCCGCCGGCGTGACTTGCCAATTGCCCCGCCAATAGAGGGCGTCCAGATGCACCAGCGGCAGCCGCAGCCGGGCGGACAGCAGCCTGCTTAGCGTGGTTTTACCGCTGCCATTGCCGCCTATCACCAGAATGCGGTTCACCGGTCTTTCCCTCCCGCCGCAAAAAAGGCGTCCGCCGGGCGCGCCGGCGGATGCCAAAACAGTACAGGGCCTATTACTTGCCCTCGATGATTTTATCAGCCACGTTCTTGGGCAGCTCGGCAAAGTGCGAGAACTCCATCGAGAAGTTGCCGCGGCCTTGGGTGCGCGAGCGCAGGTCGGTGGCGTAGCCAAACATTTCGCCCAGCGGTACCTTGGCCCGCACAATCTGCGCGGCGCCGGCCATGTCCATGCCTTCGATCTGGCCACGGCGGGCGTTCAGGTTGCCGATGACGTCGCCCAGGTAGTCCTCGGGCATGTTGACTTCGACCTTCATAATGGGTTCCAGCACGCAGGGGTCGGCTTTCTTGAGCGCTTCGCGCAGCGCCATCGTGCCGGCCACCTTAAAGGCAATCTCCGACGAGTCCACCTCGTGGTAGGAGCCGTCCACCAACCGCGCTTTGAAGTCCACCAGCTCGTAGCCGCCCAGCGGGCCGTTGTGCAGCGCTTCGCGGATGCCGGCGTCCACGGCCGGGATATACTCGCGCGGGATGGCGCCGCCCACAACGGCGTCTTCAAACACATAGCCGGCGCCGGGTTCCAGCGGCTCGATCTCGATGATGGCGTGGCCAAACTGGCCGCGGCCGCCGGACTGGCGGACAAAACGGCCGTCGCCGCGGGCCGCCTTGCGGATGGTCTCGCGGTAGGAAACCTGGGGCTTGCCCACGGTGGCCTCCACCTTGAACTCCCGCATCATGCGATCGACGATGATTTCCAAGTGCAGCTCGCCCATGCCGGCGATGATGGTCTGGCCCGTCTCGGTGTCGGTGTACGTCTTAAACGTCGGGTCTTCCTCGGCCAGTTTGATGAGCGCCATCGTCATCTTGTCCTGGCCGGCTTTTGTCTTAGGCTCAATAGCCACCTTGATGACCGGCTCGGGAAACTCCATCGATTCCAGCACGATGGGCTTGGCTTCGCTGCAAAGCGTGTCGCCGGTGGTGGTATTCTTCAAGCCCACCGCCGCGGCAATATCGCCGCAATATACCGTCTGTAGGTCTTTGCGGTCGTTGGCGTGCATCTGCAGAATGCGGCCGATACGCTCACGCTTGCGCTTGGTGGCGTTATACACGGCGTCGCCGGCATTCAAGTGCCCCGAATATACGCGGAAGAAGGCCAGCTTGCCCACGTAGGGGTCGGTCATAATCTTAAAGGCCAGCGCCGAGAACGGCTCGTCATCGCCGGGATGGCGCACCAACTCTTCGTCGCCGTCCACCGACATGCCGTCGATGGGCGGCATGTCCAGCGGAGAAGGCAGGTAATCGACGATGGCGTCCAGCAGCGGCTGCACGCCCTTGTTGCGGTAAGCGGTGCCGCAGAATACCGGTACCATGTCGCAGGCCAGGCAGGCCTTGCGAATACCGGCCTTAAGCTCTTCGACGCTGAGCTCGTCGTTCTCAAAGAACTTCTCCATCAGCTCTTCGCTGGTTTCGGCCACCGCTTCCATCAGCGCGCGGCGGTATTGGGCGGCGCGCTCGGTATATTCGGCGGGGATATCGGCAATCTCCATCTCCTTGCCCATATCGTCGTGATACAGGATGGCGTGGTTCTCGATGAGGTCGATCATCCCGCCAAAGCTGCTCTCGGCGCCAATGGGCAGCTGCACCGGCACGGCGTTGGCGCGCAGGCGGCTGTGCATCATGTCGACGACGCGGTAAAAGTCGGCGCCGGTGATGTCCATCTTATTGACAAACGCGATGCGCGGTACCGAATACTTGCTAGCCTGGTGCCACACCGTCTCGGACTGCGGCTCCACGCCGCCTTTGGCACAGAATACGGCCACGGCGCCGTCCAGCACGCGCAGCGAACGCTCCACCTCGACGGTAAAGTCCACGTGTCCCGGCGTGTCGATGATATTTATCCGGTGGTCCTTCCAAAAAGCGGTGGTGGCGGCCGACGTAATGGTGATGCCGCGCTCCTGTTCCTGATCCATCCAGTCCATCGTGGCCGAACCTTCATGGGTCTCCCCCACCCGGTAGTTGATACCGGTATAAAACAAAATACGTTCGGTGGTCGTGGTCTTGCCCGCGTCGATGTGGGCCATAATGCCTACGTTACGGGTCATTGCCAACGAAACCTGTCTGGCCATGTTACTTCCTCCTAATTGATAACCCGTAGGACGCTGGTCCCTGGGTTCTCTCCCATACCATACCCAATGCGGGTAAATTTTATTGAAATTGGCCCGCGCGCGGCGGGATTTGCAGATAGAAGATGCGGGTGAAGAACGGTAAGTACCGCTCCGTCACCCGCTCCCAATCATCTACACATGTTAGATAGTGCTTACCTGGCTTACCAGCGATAGTGGGCAAACGCCTTGTTCGCCTCGGCCATACGGTGCATCTCTTCCTTGCGTCGCACGGCGCTGCCGGTGTTGGAGGCAGCGTCCATGATTTCGCCGGCCAGGCGCTCGGTCATCGTGCGCTCGCCGCGGGCGCGTGCAAAGCTGACCAGGAAGCGCAGCCCCAGTGTCTGCCGGCGAACCGGGCGGACCTCCAGGGGGATCTGGTAAGTGGCACCGCCCACACGGCGGGCTTTCACTTCCAGCAGCGGCATAATGTTGTTCAGGGCCTCTTCGAACACGTCCATCGGTTCGCGGCCGGTCTTGTCCTTTATGATATCAAATGCGCCGTAGCAGATGCGCTGCGCGGTCCCCTTCTTACCGTCAAGCATAACCTTATTGACGAGCTTCGTTACAACTTTGCTGCTGTAAATAGGATCGGCCAGCACTTCACGCTTGGGCACTCCTGCACGTCTGGGCATGCGGATCCCTCCTTATATGTTACGCGTAATTGTGCAATTCGTTTCTCTTTGGGCTCCGGGCCCCTACACACGTTCCAAGCGCGAGGGTCCATGACGAAAAGCAAAACGAACCTGGGTTATTTCTTGGGCTTTTTGGCACCGTACAACGAACGGGACTGACGACGCTTATCCACGCCGGCAGCGTCCAACGCACCACGAATAATGTGGTAACGAACGCCAGGCAAATCCCGAACTCTTCCGCCGCGGATGAGCACCACCGAGTGCTCTTGAAGGTTATGGCCGATGCCGGGGATGTAAACCGTACCCTCTTTTTGGTTCGTCAGGCGTACCCTGGCGATTTTACGAAGCGCCGAGTTGGGCTTCTTGGGCGTATCGGTCCTCACCACCAGGCAAACGCCGCGTTTCTGCGGGCAATTGTCCATTATGGGAGATTTGCTTTTCTTCGTTGTGCGCTTCCGTCCCATGCGTACGATCTGATTAATGGTAGGCATGTATGAACCGCACCTCCTTAATGTAGTATATACAAATTCCCCGCAACCCCCGGGAAACGTGTACGCAAAAAATTATTCTGCCTTTAGCAGGCAGGCTACCGCCGCGCCGATGTCGATACGGCAGGCGGCGCCCAGCTCGGCCATCGTGTCCACCTCGTCATACTCGACGTTCCGTTCGCGGCAAAGCGCGCGGAACCTGCGCAGAATATGATCGTCGGCGTCCAGGGCCAAAAAAACTTTTTCTGCCTGTTCCCCTTCCAAAGCGCGGGATACCTGTTTCATGCCCACCAATCTTCGGTTGGGGTTTGCCAAATCGTGCAAAGCAAAACCCGTCTTTCTTTGAGCTGTTTTGTGACAAAACGTCGGCATTCGCACACCGAACGCCATCAGATTTTAACACTGGAATTCCGCGCTGTCAAGTCGCAGCGCGGAATTCCGGCCAATTATTTTTACTATTCTTCGTCATCGATATCCAGCGCAGCCAGATCAAGGCTGAAATCCTCGTCGTCGGCGCTGTTTAGCAGCACGTCGTCGTCCACGTCCATCTGTACGGCCTTGACGATGTCGTCCAGATCG
>JAQVWW010000149.1 GCA_028709505.1 Eubacteriales bacterium | reverse complement strand
AAGCGCGGCTATGCCATCGTATACCGGGCGGGTACAAAGGAATTTGTAACCGGCGTGGAGCAGGTGCGCAGCGCCGACGGCATCCGGGTGCTGCTGCGCGACGGCCATGTGGACGCCACCGTTACCCATCGGCAAAAGGAGGAGCATTATGGCTAAAAAAGTGACATTTGAGCGCAGCATGGCCCAGCTGGAGGCCGTTGTGGGCCAGCTGGAAAGCGGCCAGCTGGAGCTGACCGAAGTGATCAAACTATACGAAGAGGGCATGAAGCTGAGCAAGGCCTGCCAGAAGATGCTGGACGAGGGGCAGAAGAAGCTCACCGCGCTGCGCGAGGAAAACGGAACCATCACCGAAGAAGAGATGTTTGAAGAAGATGAATAGCCAGTGCTTCTCTGACTATTTATGCAGCCGGGCCGAGCAAATCGACGCGGCGCTGCACCGCTCTATGAGGGAGCGGTTCGCCGGCGTGCCGCAGCGGCTGTTTGAGTCCATGCAGTACAGCCTGGCGGCCGGTGCAACGCGCATCCGGCCGACTCTGCTGCTGGAGAGCTGCCGCATGGCCGGCGGCGACGAAACCGCGGCGCTGCCCTTTGCCTGCGCGCTGGAGATGATACACACGTATTCGCTTATTCATGACGACCTGCCCGCCATGGACAACGACGACCTGCGCCGCGGCAAACCTACGAACCACAGGGTGTATGGCGAAGCGATGGCCATATTGGCCGGCGACGCACTGCTCAACGGCGCCTACGAGCTGATGGCAGACGCCTGCCGGACACGGCTGGAACACGTGCCGGCTATGGTATGCATTGCCCGGGCGGCCGGCGCCGGCGGCATGATAGGCGGCCAGGTGCTGGACATGGAGGCAGACGCCGACGTGGAGCGCATGCACCAGATGAAAACCGGTGCGCTGCTGCGCTGCGCCGTGGAGGCTGGGCTGCTCTGCGGCACAGCCGACGCGCACTTGACGGCGCGCATGACGTGCTTTGCCAAAGGCTACGGCGTGCTTTTTCAGATAACCGACGACCTGCTGGACGTGCTGGGCGACACAAACGAGCTGGGCAAGTCCGTCGGCAAGGACCAGCGGGACGACAAGATGACATTCGTCACCAAATATGGCGTCGCCCGGGCTCAGCAGCTGACGCGCGGGTACCATCAGGCTTGCCTGGAGAGCCTGGACGGGCTGCCGGGCACAGACTTTTTTACGGCATTATTAAATCATACGATAGATCGGAAGAGATAATATGATATATTTGCGGCAAACGTTTTCCAACCCCATCCTGATGCCCTCGCTGGTGGCGTGGCTGACCGCCCAGGTGCTCAAAGTGATTTTGACGCTGATCATCCATCGCAAGTTTGACGCGCTGCGGCTGGTGGGGGCCGGCGGCATGCCCAGTGCGCACTCGGCGGTGGTCACGTCGGTGGCCACCTCGTCGGGCCTGCTGTGCGGGTTTCATTCGGTGGAATTCGGCCTGGCGACTTCGCTGGCCATGGTGGTGATGTACGACGCCGCCGGCGTGCGCCGGGCGGCAGGCAAGCAGGCGGCTCTGCTCAACGAAATCGTCGAAAACTTTTTTCGCGAGCATTACGTCAACGAGCGCAAGCTCAAAGAGTTGCTGGGCCATACGCCCGTCGAAGTGTTTGCCGGCGCGCTGCTGGGTATCTCCGTGGCGGTATTGTACGCGGCGTGGCGGTAGGCAACGGCGGGAACTTAACAACCGGGTGGGTATGCTGCGGCATGCCCTTTTTGATACGTCGCCCGGCAAGCGCAATGGGAGGTACTCCATGCCGCACAGAGCAATTTATTTAATCACCGGCGTCATGGCGTCGGGCAAATCCACCGTCGCCCAACTGCTGGCCACAAAGATGGAAAAGGGCGTGCATCTGCGGGGCGACGTGTTTCGCCGGATGATGGTTTCCGGCCGGCAGGAGATGTCGGCACAGCCGTCCGACGAGGCCCTTCGTCAGCTGCAACTGCGCTATCAGCTGGCCGCCGACGCGGCGAAGACCTATTACGACAACGGGTTTTGGGTGGTGCTGCAGGATAATTATTACGGCCCGGCGCTGCCCCGCATGGTAGACATGCTGGGTGGGCGGCCCGTCCGCGTCGTCGTGCTCTGCCCCGATGTGGAGACGGTAAAGCGGCGGGAGGCGGCGCGCGGGAAAACCGGATATACCGGCTTTACGCCCGAAGCGCTGTATGAGGGTTTTGTCGCACAGACGCCGCGGATTGGGCTTTGGTTGGATACTTCAGCGCAGACGCCGGCCCAAACGGTGGAGGCCATCCTGCTACATTTTGCAGATGAGTAAGGCAAAAGGAAAGGATCAACCACCGGCTGGGGCGCTGCGCTTTGGTATGCCTGTGCCGGTGCGGGAACTGAGCCAAAAGGTTGGGTAAAAACTAGGGAATGGAGGCGAAATTTCTGCATAACCGAAAATCAGTGGGGATTCATCATTCGATGTGCGTACAGCCGGCCTTTATCATGGGCACATACGATGAACAGGGCAACGCGAACTTTGCGCCGACAACCTGGGTAAGCGTCACTTGGGAAACCGACCATTATCTGGTGGTTATCAGCATGTTTGGCACAAAGCAGACAAAAACCAATGTGGAAAGAAGCAGGATGCTGTCGGTCAACCTGGTAGGTACGGACATGCTGCGCCTGATGGATTATTTCGGTTCGCGCTCGGGCTTTCGTTGTGGCAAAAATGGCGTTCCCTATCGTTATAGCGACGGAAATGTTCTAAAAGTGCCGACGCTCGATTTAAGCAAATGGGTATACGAATGCGAAGTTTCAAAGGAAGTGGAAACAGGAGACTCCAAAACCTATTTTTGCACCATTCGAGATGTGCAGGTGGAGCAGACAATCGACATTTCCGACGGCATCGACCTGACGGCGTTCAACCCGGTCATCTATTCGGGCCACTATCATTCGATAGGAGAGCATCTGGGGAAAATCGGGGATTTTTATAAGGAGAGCTGATTTTACCCGCTTTGCCCTCCCAAAACCGCAGCTTTCGCGGCGCACAAAAGGCTTTCACCAAACGGTAGAAGGCCTTTTTTCTTCGTCGCGAAAAAGATCATATGTGCTTACAGGCCGTCCTGCCAACGCGTTTGCGCAAAATAGGCCAGCAGCAAGTCCACCATGCGGCCGTAGCTCTTGACGCCATCCTGCTGGTTGTTGGAGCGTAAATAGGCGTTGTTCATCTGCGTGGACGCCTCGGCCACCGGCCCTTCAAAATGCAGCCAGTATAGCGAATGGTTGCGCAGGTCCCGCTCCATACCCGCCGAATATTGCGCTCGCAGCGTGGCATAGCCGTCGGAGTCTGTGCCCGAGAGCTGACCCATGGCGTGTGTCAGCGCCAGCATGCTGGCTGAGTAACGCATGTCCGCCGTGTCCGCCGAAAGGCAGGCCAGATAGGCAGAAAAATTGGCCTCGTCTTCGCGGGCGATACCGTAAAGATGGGCCATCTCGTGGCAGGCGGTGGCGGCGAAGTACAGGTTGGGCGCGTCGGTGTTGACGTTGGGCTCCATCGTAATGGGGACAAAAATGCCGGTGATATCACAGTAGGACAGGCCCTGGGAGAAGGCTACCTTCTTGGGGCTGCCATACCGGGCGGAGAACATCGCGTAATCGCCGGCGATGTTCCGGTAGCATTGCGACGATTGCACCAGCACCTGCTGGCGCGACGCCGAATAGACGAACACGCCCAGATCGTTTTCCTGCACTTGCTCGCGCAGCGCCAGGCAGTCGTCCAGCAGATCGCTGCACAGCCGGTAAAGCTCGGCGGCGGCTCGGGGCTGGGCGGGTAAGTCAAGGCGCCGGGCCAACGTGGGGCCGTGGTAGTTGATGCCCCAAAAGAGCATAAAGCAAAAATAGAAAAGGGCGGCGGCCACGCCGATGTTCATCAGATAGGCCACCAGCCGCCAGATGCGGTAACGCCGCGTAAACAAACGCACCAACTGCACCAGCGTATAGACGACTGTGACGGCAATCAGTGCATAGAGCAGTATTTCGGCCAGCGAGAAGGGCACTTTATCGGTTGCAGCGTTGACGGCTTGCGAAACTGCGGGGTAAAACCGCGCCTGGTACCACCGCATAAAGCCTGCCGGCAGCCGGTTTACCAGCGCCGGCAACACGATGGCAAGCGGAAGCAGCGCCAGGTAGGGCAGCTTTGCCACCTGCCGGCGCCAAGCTTGTGCGCGGTCTTGGTCATGGTTCGTCACATTTCCCGTCATGTATTTATTATAATATATGTTTTTTAATACTCAATCCTCTATTTCTGGAAACGTCGGCCGCATTGCAATTGCAAAAGCCCGCTTATTCATATAAAATAAGCGATGAAAGATTCGGGAGGAGCTTACGCCATGGATAGAATTAAAATGAACACTCCGCTGGTGGAGATGGACGGAGACGAGATGACCAGAATCCTCTGGACGATGATAAAGGACGAGCTGATTCTGCCGTACGTCGATTTAAAAGCCGAATATTACGATCTGGGGCTGGAGCACCGCGACTTGACCGATGACCAGGTTACCGTCGAAGCTGCCCAGGCCATCAAAAAATACGACGTGGGCGGAAAATGCGCCACCATCATGCCCAACGCCCAGCGCATGCAGGAGGATACGCTCAAAAAGATGTGGAAAAGCCCCAACGCCACCATTCGCGCCCTTTTGGACGGCACCGTGTTTCGTGCGCCCATCGTAGTCAAAAACATCAAACCGCTGCTGCCGGGCTGGACCAAGCCCATCACCATAGCC
>JAQVWW010000148.1 GCA_028709505.1 Eubacteriales bacterium | reverse complement strand
ACACAGTGTTACCTGTGGGTCTACGTTCCCGACGAAGGCATGGAGCGCCGCCAATTTATGTTTGAGGACTTTATCGGGGAGCTGCGCGACAGTTGGCGGCAAGGCGAATTCTTGGCAAGCGTGTCGGTTTGGGACGGGGTAATCGAAGTCGCCTCCGAGGTGTATACGCCATGAAACGGCTATGGATACGCCTGGGCGCGCTGTTTCTGTGCCTGCTTCTCACAGGCTGCGCGCAAGGCTGAAAGGATATGAGGAGTCGTATAAATCCGGAAGACCTTCCCGGAGGGCGCCGCGATCGGACGAATCCCGACGCGCCCAAGACCATCGTTTCCAAGGATCTGCTGTCCTTTGTGTACGAAGGCGCGCTAAGCGGCTATGACGGTTGCCACTTTAGCCTTGCGCGTCACGACGACGGCGCGCTGTGTACCGGCTGGGGGCAGAGGGACGGCGTTGTTTTTAACCTGGAATTTATGGCGGCGCTTTCGTCACTGGACGCGTTGCAGGCGGTTATCGATGAATATGGCTTGGCCAATGTCAACGGCATAAACATCCAAGTCAACGGCTTGCCGCCGTATTTGGGCGATTTTTTGGTGGCGCGGTATGCTTCCGGCGAGGAAATATTTGCCACAAACAACCAGTCCCCCTTGATACGCCAAGACGCAAGGCTTGCCCTATTCCGCTTTTTTAGCGACCTGGCCGACGAGGCGGGCAGCGGCTTCGACACCGAGTAGGCCGTCAGCTTGCGCACGCCCCTATGAAAGCAGCAAAGAGGAGGGGCCGCCCACCCCGCGGGAAATGGAGGAAAATCGCATGGAAAACAGCCAGATCTTCGTATTCGAAAAGCTGCCGCAAAGCGTGCAAGCGCTTCAGGCGCTGTCCGGCGCGGCGCCCGGAACGCCCTATCAAACCGCTGCGCTCACCGTGGCCGCGCTCTGCCGCTACGGCGACGATCCGTCGGCGGCCATCGATATGCTCAACTGTCTCAAAGGGCCGCAGCCGCTGTCCCCCTACGAGATACAGTTTCTCAAAGACAGGCTTTCGGGCAAGGCCTATAAGCCCTTTTCGTTTTTTGAAGGCGCGACGCCCGAAAACAGCTACACGCCGCCAAAGCCGTGCCGGATCACGATTTTTGACGGCCCTTACAGCTTTTCCCAGGCAGGCTACGCAACGCTTCTGATACGTTCCGGCGGCGCCGACAGCCCGCGTCCGATCAAGCTGCGCGAAAAGTCCGGCAGCGGGGAATGGTTTCTGTGGGAAAATTACCTGCTCGCCGATATTCGCGCGCCCAAAGCGGCCGACCCGTGGGCTTGATGTGCCGCCAGCGGTTCAGGCCACGCGTGTCTCGGCCAAACAAAAGAGGCAGGGGCCCTTTGCCCGTGTGGGGCCGATCGCCTCCTCTTGAAACGGCTTTGGCAATAAACCCGGCGGGAAGCCTCTCCTGGGCGATACAGGCCTTTTAGCCCGGGCCCTTCGCGGCCCCTATCGCTTATTCATCAAACTGAGAAGGGAGTACGAATCTATGGGACTTCTAAAAGCAGGCATCGGCGCGCTGGGCGGCGTATTAGCCGACCAGTGGCGGGAATATTTCTACTGTGAATCGATGCCGCCCAACGTGCTGGTCAAAAAGGGCGCCAAGCGCACGTCGGGCCGCAGCAGCAACACAAGGGGCGAGGAAAACATCATCTCCAACGGCTCCATCATTGCCGTCAACGAAGGCCAGTGCATGATGATTGTGGAGCAGGGCCGCGTGGCCGAGTTTTCCGCCGAGCCCGGTGAGTTCGTGTGGGATAATTCCACCGAGCCCAGCCTCTTCGCCGGCAACTTCGGTGAAAGCCTGAAAAATACGTTCGCGCAGATTGGCAAACGCTTCACGCTGGGCGGCGACACGGGCAAAGATCAGCGCGTATATTTTTTCAATACCAAAGAGATACTCGGCAACAAATACGGCACGGCAAACCCGGTGCCCTTTCGTGTGGTGGATCAGAATATCGGCCTGGATATGGACATCGGCCTGCGCTGCTTTGGCGAATATTCTTATAAAATCACCGATCCGATGCTGTTCTATACCAATGTAAGCGGCAACGTGACAGCAGACTATACCCGCGACAGCATTGACGGAATGCTCAAATCCGAGCTTTTAACGGCGCTGCAGCCCGCCTTTGCCAAAATATCCGCCATGGGTATCCGCTACAGCGCGGTTCCCGGGCATACTGCCGAGCTTGCCGACGCGCTCAACGAAGTGCTTTCTCAAAAATGGGCGAACCTGCGCGGCGTGCAGGTGGTGTCCTTTGGCGTAAACTCCATCACGGCAAACGAGGAGGACGAGGCCACCATCAAGGAGTTGCAGCGAAGCGCCGTGTTCCGCAACCCCAACATGGCGGCGGCGCACCTGGTAGGCGCGCAGGCCGCGGCCATGAAGGCCGCGGCGGCCAACGAAGGCAGCGGCGCGTTTATGGCGTTCGCGGGCATGAACATGGCGCAGGGCGCCGGTGGAATGAACGCCCAACAGCTGTTCCAGATGGGCCAGCAACAACAGCAGCCGTCCCAGCAGCAACCTGCCGCGCCACCCGCCCCGCCGCCCGCCGCACCGCCCGCCGCCGGCTGGGCCTGCGCCTGCGGGCATGCGGGCAACACCGGCAAATTTTGTGAGGATTGCGGCAAGCCGCAGCCCGCGCAAAACGGATGGGTTTGTTCCTGCGGCACGCAGAACAAAGGCAAGTTCTGTGCCGATTGCGGCAAGCCCAAGCCGGCGGGCGTGCCGCAGTACCAATGCGACAAATGCGGCTGGGAGCCGGCGGATAAAGCACGCCCGCCCAAATTCTGCCCGGAATGCGGCGACCCTTTTGACGACGGCGACGTGAAATAGCGGCACCGGCAAAAACAGGAGGAACAAAAATGGCACTGTTTAGTAAGAAGTTTTGCGATCTCTGCGGCGAGAAGATCGGGCTGCTGGGCAACCGCAAGCTTAGCGACGGCAATATGTGCAAAGACTGCGCCAAAGGCATCAGTCCGCACCTGGCCGGCCGCCGCCAGCTTTCTGTGGCGGATATGCAGGCGCACTTGGCCTACCGCGAGGAAAACCGGCAAAAGCTGGAGCGTTTTTCGCCCACGCGCACCATCGGCTCGTATGGAAAACTCTATCTCGACGACAACAACGGCTGGTGGCTCGTCAGCCGCCTTGCCCGTTACAAGGACGATAACCCCGATATGCTCACGTTCGATCAGGTCACAGGCTGCACCGTCACCGTTGACGAGGACCGGGACGAGATCAAGCGCAAGCTGCCCGACGGCAAGAAAGAAAGCTACAACCCGCCCCGCTATCAATACGCCTATGATTTCAAAGTGGAAATCAACGTGGCCAGCCCCTGGTTTTCCGAGATCGCGCTTAAAGTCAACAACCAACCCATCCAAGGCCGCGGCTCTACCGAATACAGAAATGCGGAACGTCAGGCGCAAGAAATTCGCGACGCGCTAACCCAGCTCCACACGCAGGTTCGTCAGGCGGCCGCCCAAGCTGCGGCGCCCCGTGCCAGCGTGAAATGCTCGTTCTGCGGCGCCGTCGCAACCCCCGACGCAAGCGGGAAATGCCCGTTCTGCGAAAGCACGATAGGGGTTTAAGCGCGCGCGGGCAATCGAGCGACCCTTGCGGCGTTATCGCAATGACGACGGACCAACGTTTTGTATGAGGAGACCGGCTATGAAAAAGTTTAAAAAATGGATGCTGTTTGCTTTGGCGCTGGGGCTGCTGACGACTTGCGCCTGCCGCCCGCCTTTCGGCGGACCCTACCGCCGCCGAGAAAGCAGCCGACCTACCAGCAGACACAACCGGCGACGCGACAGCATCCAGCGCGCCGGCAAGAACCGGCCCATCGGCCGCCACGACACCGGCGAGAACCAACGCGCCGGCAAAGACCAGCCTGCCGGCCGCCACAACACCGGCGAGAACCTATGCACCGGCAAGAACTTTTGCGCCGGCCACCACGACGCCGGCGGGAATCTCTGCGCCGGCCAAACCTACCAGCCCTTCGGCTACGGTCGCCGCCGGGCTGAAGATTACCAAGCAGCCCGGGTCGCTTGAGGTGCCCATCGGCATCACCCGTTCCACCAGCGTCGAGGTGTCGGGCGGAACGCCTCCCTATACCTACACCTGGCAGGAGGACGAGCAGCGGATGTGGCAGGACATGACGGGCACTTCCCAAGCGAGCGTGCGCGACAATACGATACTGATCGTGAAGCCCGATTCCAAAAATTCATGGGTTTATAACAGTAATTTTAGATGCAAAATTACCGATAGCGCGGGCGCTTCGGTAACAACCAATGTCATAGCGATAACAGCGCCTTTCACCATCTTCAAGCAGCCAACCCGCAAGAGTCTTGCCGCTGGGGAATCGTCCGCCTTCACGGTCGAGGTCTATGGCGGCAAGAAGCCGTATGCCTTTGTTTGGCAGCGGCTCTCTCGGGGGACGTGGCAGAATATTGTGGACAGCGGCACGGCCTGGAACGCCAGAACAAGCAGCCTGGCCATCACGATCACGCTCAAACCCGACGACTCATGGCTTTACAACGAGATAATCCGGTGTAAAATTACCGACGCGTCCGGAACCACACTCTATACAGACGATGTTATTTGCCAATATCGGGACTGACCGTTTGCAAGCCTGACCAAAAGCTGCGCACCGCGTCGCGCAGCCGCTGTGATGGCAAAAGGCTGCGGCGGGCTGTCCCCCTCCACAGCTTAGGCCTTTTCGGGCGGCGGGGAT
>JAQVWW010000147.1 GCA_028709505.1 Eubacteriales bacterium | reverse complement strand
GGCAGCTACGCCATGGACGTCATGGCATGGAATGATTTGGACATTGACGTCACCAATGAGCATATGGATATGGAAAAGCTGTACGGCCTGACGGCGGCAATTCTGCAGAAATTCAAGCCCCTGTGGTACGAAGCCAAGCGCCAAATACAGGACGGCGGCAAAACCGTATGGTTTCACGGCTTTGAAACCGAAGTGACCGGTGCGCTGTGGAACGTGGACATCTGGTTTTTTGATGACGAAACCATCCGGGGGGTCGACGCCTACTGCCGCAAAACCGGCGCGGAAATCCTGGCAAAGAACAAACGCGCCGACGTGATTGCCCTCAAACGCGCGCTGCTGGATAAGGGGTTGTACGGCTTTGGGCAGTTTACCAGCATGGACGTGTACGACGCCGTGTTCAAGCAGGGCATCGGCACCGCCGACGCCTTTCTGGCGCGCTATCAAAAATAAATGCGCATGCGGCCGGGGGACGGCGAAGGCAAGCGCCACGCGCCGCCGATACGCCGGCTATTGATGAGGAGGACGCATCGATGAGAAGAAAAATAATTTTTAGCATGCTGACACTGGCCGCCGTCGCAGTGACGGCGCTTTTTTTGTGGCCGCTGCCCTTTTCCGGCCTGCTGGCCGGCGACGCGCAGCTGCTGGCGGCGCGCACCCAGCTGCGCGGCACGCCGGATACGCCGACCCACAGCACCGCCGACTATCGGTTCGCGCCGGATTCGCCCGAGGCGGCGCGCATCCGGCAGATATGCGCCGGCTATTCGTTTCACCGCGTGCCGCGTACGTTTTTCGGTGACGGCGCGCTCCGCGGCAACGACGCCGGCTACTGGCTGCACCTATGGACGGGCGATCACAGCATCAGCTGCGGCGGAACCGGCGAAGTCCTCGTAGACGGCCGCGTCTACCGCATCGGGTATTGGGGCAACGGTGCGTCGCTGGCCATGATGCGGGAAATCAGCGCGCTGCTGGGCGATTAGGCCTCACGATAAAAGGGCTGCCGGCTTTGTGCCGGCGGCCCTTTTGCGCTTTATTCTCGTCGCTCTTTACCGTTGTGCGCCGCAAAGCCGTCCCGGCCCGCGCCGTTACTGCCGCGCGCGGTAGGCCTCCACGATGCCCACGCTGGCCGTGGAGCCGATGCGGGACACGCCCAGCTCGATATAGCGCAGCGCCTCTTCCAGCGTGCGCACGCCGCCGGAAGCCTTTATCTTGATGCCGTCGCCCACGGCCTGCTTCATCAGCGCAATGTCGTCATACGTAGCGCCGCCGGTGCCAAAGCCGGTGGACGTCTTGACATAGTCGGGCCCCACGTCCCGGGCGATGGCGCACAGCGCCAGTTTTTCGTCGCGGGTCAGATAGCACGTTTCAAAAATCACTTTGGAGACGACCTGCTTTTCCCGGCAGGCTTGTACGATGGCCGCCATCTCATCGGTAACGTAATCGTAGTTTTTTGCTTTGAGCTGCATGATGTTGACGACGTAGTCAATTTCGTCGGCGCCCTGTTCGATGGCCTGACGCGTCTCAAACACCTTGGTCTGTATCGTGTTTTGCCCCAGCGGAAAGCCCACCGCCGCGCCCGTCCGCACGCCGCTGCCGGTAAGCAGCTGCTTGCACAGCGGCACCGCCGCCGGGTTGACGGCAGCCATCATAAAGCCAAATTGCCGGCATTGGGCACAAAAGGCGTCAAAGTCCTCGCGGGTTGCAGCCGCCTTAAGCAGCGTATGGTCAAAATATTTTGCCAGTTGTTCGGATGTCATTTTACTTCCTCCTATCCTATAGTCAGCGCAACAGTTCTACCGCAAACTTATTTTGGTCGCCCCGGTAGCGGGCAATAGAGTACTCCACCGGCACGCCGCCGGCGCTGGCCAGCGATTTGACCAGGCAGACGGCCTTGTCTTTGCCCATCTGCAGCAGCCGCGCGTCCTCGGCCGACACGTTCACCGCCTCCATTATCCGCGTGACCCGGTCTACCCGCGTACCTTTTCCCTCCAGCAGATCGTAGAGCGACTCCCGCTCCAGATTTTCCTGCATCAGCCAGCCAAAGGCCGTATAGGGCAAATACGTATCCACCACCACCAGCGGCCGTCCGTCGGCCAGGCGCAGCCGCTTGATGTGCAACAGCGCATCCCCGGCCGGCAGCCCCAGCTCGGCGGCTATCTCGTAGCGGCTGTCCAGCTTTTCACAGCGCAACACCCGCGTGGCTGGGTGCAGTCCCTTTTGTTCCATTTCTTCATGAAAACTCTGCAAGCGCTGAAAGAACCGTCCGGTAACCGGCGCCGGGCAAACAAACGTGCCCTTCCCCTTGCGCCGCACCAGATAGCCTTCCTGCACCAGCTCCCCCAGCGCCTGGCGCACCGTAGGGCGGCTGATCTCCAGTTGCCGGCACAGTTCATTTTCCGTCGGCAGCCTATCCCCGGCCTTGAGTTCTCCCGCCTTCATCCGGGCCAGCAGATGCTGCTTGAGCTGATAATACAGCGGCACAGGTGTGTTTTTCTGCAGCATGCCGCTATCCATGGCCCTCCTCCTCCCGGCAGATGGCGGCCAGGTGATCAAATACCGGCACCAGGGCCTGGTAAGCCTGCCCAAACGCCTCATACAACCGGTCATAGAGCGCCGCCTTTGCCGGGTCGGGCAGAATTTCCTCCACGATGGGGTTCATATGGCGGGCAGCCTGATAATCCGGGTAAAGGCCAACACCCACGCCGGCGCAGACGGCGGCGCCCAGAGATGTGGCCTCTTCGATATACCGGGGCAACAGCAGCTTCTTTTGCCAGATGTCGGCCAATATCTGCAGCCACAGCCGCCCTTTTGCTCCGCCGCCGGTCATCACCAACCCTTCCAGTGCAAAGCTGCCTTGTAGGATATCCAGAATCATCCGCAGATGGTAGCCCACGCCTTCCAACACCGCGCGGGTCATATCCCCTTTGCCGGTGGATATCTTCATGCCCACAAAGCAAGCCCGGGCGTCCAGATTCCAAAGGGGCGCGCGTTCGCCCAGCAAATAGGGCAGATACAACAGCCCCTTTGCCCCGGGCGGCGATTGGGCCGCCTGTTCATCCAGCAGCAAATAGGGGCTGACGCCCATCTCCCGGGCGCGCTGCACCTCCGGTGTGCCCAACACATCCCGGTACCAGCTGTACGAGTAGCCCGCCGCCTGCATCGTTGCGCAGGGCGTATATAGAGTTTCATCCAGGTGTACCCAGTTAAAGGTACGCATCTGCGGGTCAAACAGCGGCCGGCGGCTGGCCAGCGAAATCCACGAGGATGAGCCGATGACATTGTATGCCGTGCCTTCGGCCACCACGCCCGCTCCCACGCAGGCGCAGGAGCCGTCTCCGCCGCCGATGACCACCGGCGTGCCTGCCAAAAGACCGATTTGCCCGGCGGCTTCGGCGGTAATGCCGCCGGCAATGTCTGCCGACCGATGCAGCTCCGGCAGCAAGTCCTTGCGAATACCCAACGCGGTTACCAAGCTGTCCGACCATTTTTTTGCCGTGATGTCCAGCAGGTTGGTGCCCGAGGCGTCGCTGTAATCGGTCATCATCTGCCCGGTCAGCCGGTAAACGATATAGTCTTTGGCGTTGAGCATTTTAGCTGCTTTTTGGTATATCTCCGGCTCATTTTGCTGGATCCACAGCAGCTTGGCCGCCGAATAAGAGGCGCTTAACCGGTGCCCGGTGATGCGATACCCCTCCTGAGCGCCCACGCGGCGTATCATTTCCTTTTCCTGGGCGCCGCTGCGGCTGTCGGCCCATATCATCATAGGGCGCAGCGGCTTTCCCCGGCTGTCCACCAGCAAGCAGCCCATCATCTGGGCGCTGAAGCTTACGCACAATACCTGGCCCGGCGCCACGCCGGCCTGCTCCAACAGTTGCTGTGTGCTGCGGCATACCGCCGCCCACCAATCCTCGGGGTTTTGTTCCACCCACTGGTCATGCGGATAATACGTAGCATAGCCGCAGACCGTGCTGGCACACAGGGTGCCCCGGATATCATACAGCGTGGCCTTGTTGCCGCTGGTACCCAGGTCGTGGGCTAAGATATATTGCTTGGCGTATCCCATACCTACCCCCATCACGCGTCGTCTATATGTAATAATGTCATTACACATCGTAACAAAAAACAAGCGTCAGCGCAATAAAAATTAGTTAAAATCTCTCGTGCCTGCGCTGGCTCCGCAGCTCTCTGCGGCGCTGGCCGGCTTCCTGCTCTTCTATCTCCTGCTGGGTGCGGCACAGCAGCCGGGGCACCTCTATCGGGCGCTCCTGCTCGTCCAGCGCCACCAGCACCAGATAGGCCTGGTTGATCAGCTTGCGCCAGCCCTGCAGGTCTTCGACAAACGTGTCCACGCGCACCTCCATCGACGTTCTGCCGGCGTAGGTCATGCGCCCCTCCAGCACCACGGTGCTGTTGGCATAGGCCGCCTCTTTAAACTGCAGGTTGTCGATGGCCACGGTGGTGACGTTGGCGTTGGCGTGCCGCCGGGCCACCACCGCCGCCACCACGTCTATCCACTCCACCAGCTTGCCGCCAAACAGGCGGTCGTAGCCGTTGATGTGGGCGGGCATCAAAATCTGCACCTGCGTGGTGCGCGAATCGTCTACCGTCTTTTCTTGGTTGTGCATAAAGTACCTCATCAATCGTTGGGGAGGCGGCGCGCGATGGCTGCCGCTTGTGCCGTGCCGCCGTGCGGGCGGGGGCCGAGCTACAGCTTGGGCAATATGGTCTGCGAAATGGCGTCCAGTTCACTTTGCATATCTTGTTTGTTGGGTGTCACCG
>JAQVWW010000146.1 GCA_028709505.1 Eubacteriales bacterium | reverse complement strand
AAAGGACATGGGTCAGCGCATAGCCACCTTTGATTTGTTCTTTCGGCGCGGCGGCGTAAACGCTTACGCCGTAGTGGCCGGCCTGGAGCAGGCCATTGAGTATATCCAAAATTTAGAATTTAACGAGCAAGACCTGAGCTATCTGCGCGGTCTGGAGCTGTTTGACGAGGGCTTTTTCGATACGCTGCGCAAATTTCGCTTCACCGGCGATATCTACGCGCTACCCGAGGGCAGCGTGGCCTTCCCCGGCGAGCCCATCCTGCGCGTGACGGCGCCGGTGCTGCAGGCGCAGCTGGTGGAGACGGCACTGCTGAATATCATCAACCACCAGACGCTCATTGCCACAAAGGCCAACCGCGTCTGCATGGCGGCCCAGGGCGACGCGGTGCTGGAGTTTGGCCTACGCCGCGCCCAGGGGCCTGACGCCGGCATTTACGGCGCGCGGGCAGCCATCATAGGCGGCTGCGTATCCACGTCCAACGTGATGACCGGCGAAATGTACAACTTCCCGGTAAAGGGCACCCACGCCCACAGTTGGGTGATGAGCTTTGACAACGAGTTGGACGCTTTTCGCGCCTATGCCGACGTCTTCCCCGATACGTGCATGCTGCTGGTGGACACCTATGATACGCTGCGCAGCGGTGTGCCCAATGCCATAAAGGTTTTCCGGGAGCTGCGCGAAAAGGGTTACGAGCCGGTGGGCATCCGCCTGGATTCGGGCGACCTGGCTTATTTGAGCAAACGCGCCCGCCAGATGCTGGATGAGGCCGGCTTTGAAAAGGCCAAAATTTTTGCCTCCAACGATTTGGACGAGAACATCATATGGGACTTAAAGGCCCAGGGCGCCGCCATCGACGTGTGGGGCGTGGGCACGAAGCTCATCACCAGCGACAGCTGCCCGGCGCTGGGCGGCGTATACAAACTGGTGGCCGAGCAGGACGCACACGGCAATGAAATCCCGAAAATCAAAATTTCCGAAAATGCCGAAAAAGTGACCATCCCCTGCAAAAAGAACATCTATCGGCTGTACGAACGCGCCAGCGGCAAGGCCATCGCCGATTTGATGACGCTGGTTGACGAGCACGTGGACGATACGCAGCCGCTGACCATTTTTCACCCCGAAGCGCCGTGGAAGCGTATGACGGTGACCGATTTCACCGCCGTACAGCTGCTCAAGCCCGTCTTTATCGGCGGCGAATGCGTCTATGAGCTGCCCACGCTGCTGCAGCTGCAGCAGTACGCCAAAGAGCAGGCGGACACGTTCTGGGACGAATACAAGCGCCTGAACAACCCGCACATCTACAAGGTAGACTTATCGCAGCGGCTATACGATATTAAGCAACATCTGCTCAACCAGGGGCGGGCGCTGTAGCGCCGCCGCAGCGGCTGGCTAAAAGCCGGACGGACGCGGCCTGATACGTACCGTGGGCATAAAAGAGCGACCGATATAAAAACGAAACGTTTTGTTAGAGCAACAGCCGGCAGGGCGGTCCTATTCCGCCGCCTGCCGGCTGTTGCTCTGTTAGCAAAAGGCATAGCGCCGCAGCGCAGCGTGATGGGCTGCGCGTTTGCCGGCGGTGAGCGGTGCCGTGGCCTATCAGGGTGGAAATGCAGCCGATAGGGCCGGTGCCGGCGATAGGGAAAGCCGACGGCGGGGCTGCTCCGGGCACAGTATGCCGAAAAACAGCATTGCCGATAAAAGCTGGCTTGCCGTAGCCTAAGACCACGGCAAGCCTTGTTGCTAGATGCTCTCCAAGGTATGTGCTTTGGTTTTTTAGTTGCAGGGGAAGCTGCAAGTCTGCTGGGGGTAAAGCGGCAGGTTAAAGAACTCGTCGCACACGCTTTCGGCGAAGCTCTCGCAAGGGGGAATGGGGCAGAAGCCATAGCTGGGCAGCAGGATATCCACGTCGGCCACAATCTTTAAGATGATGGAGATGCAGACCGAGATGTTGAACTCCCAATTGCGGACATGGTACCCGGTGACGCAGATGGCGTTGACGATGGTCTGGAGATCGAAGGGCACCAGCGAGTTGTCGGGCACGCAAAGCACGACATCCTTCTTCACGATAATATAGGCTTGGCCCACATACTCGCGGTTGGTACCGTCGGTAAAGACCACTTCGATGGGGATGCGGATGCAGCAGCGCACCCGGGCGAACTGCGGACGATCGGGCAGGCGGTCGATCATCAGGTCATGCACCTCGCCGGTGACGCTGGTGCTGCGGCAGCTGACCAGCGTCAGCGGCGCCACCGGCACCGGGTTGGACGGCGTAATGTTGGTGACGGTGACGATGCGGTCAGTCTGTGTTTGCTCTAAGCAGGCATCGTATACTCTTTTTACCTGAACACAAATGCGCTCACAGCAGCGAAACCCTTCCGTCTCGGCAATGTTGCCGGGGCAAAGGTTGGCATTCGCATTTTTGTAGCTATAAAAGGACATGCATTTCCCTCCTTAACCGGATGATAAAATTCCGGAATTCTACTAACAATGTATGAGGTATCCAAAAAAGTGTGAACCTGAGGGAAAAGAAAAAGCCGACTCCGGCGTCGGCCGCACCGAAACATTTGATTTTTGTGGATCGCCTTTTCGCCGGCAGCGGCGGGTAGCGCTGGCGGCCGGTATCGGCGGGCAAGAGCAGCGGACTTGCCCGTGGCAGGCCGTGCCGCAAAAAGGGCCGCCGTTATGTACCGTTTGGGCGGGAAGTCGGGGTGCTTATCGGATAAAAAAACAGCGCCGGCATCATCAGCGCTGTAAAAACTCCAACAGCAGGCGTTGTTCTTCCAGCGGTAGCGGCAGGTATTGCTCTTGGCTGGTATAGGGGGCATCGGCGCGGGCAAGAACGGCGGATTTCCCCAGCAAACTGCGCCGCGGGAACAAAACGCCGTATTTCTCGCCGTGATAAAAAAAGGTAAGGGACAGCAGAAACGCCCGTCGGCGGGCGCCTTCGCCCAGGTAAACAATATCGCCGCGCTGATACATGGACAAGCTCCTTATCGGCAATGCGTGAATGCATATTGAAAGCCATGGTTTCAGCTGGTATTATAACACATAGAACACAATTGGGAGGTATTTTATGTCCGTTTTGATAAAAGAAGTACAGTATGGCGATTATGGCACCTGTGTGAGCCTGTCCAACGGCGCCATCGAACTGCTGGTGACGGTGGATGCGGGCCCGCGCATCATCCGGCTGGCCACCCCCGGCGGCGAGAACATGTTCGGCGAGCTGCCCTTTGACCGAAACAGCGCCGAATATCAGCTTATGGGCGGCCACCGCCTGTGGCACAGCCCCGAGGCGCAGCCCCGCTCCTACGAAAAGGATAACGCTCCGGTCTTCTGGGAGAAGATTGAAAACGGCATCCGCACGGTGCAAAAGCCCGAGTCTTGGGCTATGACCGAAAAAGAGATGGAAATCGTGCTGGAAGACGACGTGCCCGGCGTATCGGTGCTACACCGTATCCGCAACTGCGGCGCTTGGCCGGTTAAGCTGGCTGCCTGGGGCATCACCATCCTATCGCCCGGCGGCTTGGAGGTAGTACCCATGCCGCGGCGGGATACCGGCCTGCTGAGCAACCGTGTGCTGGGCCTGTGGCCCTACTCCAACATGATGGACGAACGCGTCACGTGGGGGCAGCGCTACATCACGCTGCGTCAGAACCCGCAGGCCAAGGTGGCCTTTAAGGTGGGCCTGAACAACGAGCAGGGCTGGGCGGCTTATTTCAACCACGGCCAGGTGTTCATCAAGCAGCACTATCACGAGATGGGCGAAAAATATCCCGACGGCGGCATGTCTTACGAGACGTATACCGACGGCAATGTGATGGAAATGGAATCGCTGTCGCCGCTGACGCTGCTGGACCCCGATAAGGTGGTGGAGCATGCCGAATACTGGGCGCTGCTGGACGACTTTGCCGAGCCGCGCAACGAGGAAGAGGCGCTGGACGAGGCGATGGGCCAGCTGATAAGTGACGGCGACGGCTGCGGCTGCGGTGGCTGCGGCGAAGACGGGTGCGGTGGCTGCGGTGACGACGGGTGTGGCGAAGACGGCTGCGAAGGCTGCGGTGACGACGGCTGCGGGCACCATCACCACCATCATCATTAAGGAAAATAGGCTGTGTGTCGGGGCAATCCGCCCCGGCAACCGCCATCTGGCACGGGGAGGACGTAAGATTTTGATTAGAGGAACCATTTTATCCGGGCGCGGGGATTTAAGCGCTTGTAAGGCCATCCGCATGAAGGTATTTGTTGAAGAACAGGGCTTTTCCGAGCAGGAGGAGATGGACGATCTGGACGCGGTGTCGCTGCATGGTCTTGTCTGGTACGACGAGCAGCCGGCGGCCACCGGGCGGCTGTATGAGCAGGATGGTGTATTCCATGCCGGCCGCTTTGCTGTGCTGCCGGCCTACCGTGGCCGCGGCCTGGGTGATTTGGTGGTCAGGCTGATGGTCAACAAGGCCTTTGAGCTGGGCGCAGACGAAGTCCATCTGGGCGCCCAGGATCAGGCGATGAAGTTCTACGAGAAAATTGGCTTTCGTATCTGCGGCGACGCATATAGGGACGGCCACGTGCGCCATTACCCGATGGTAGCGGGCCGCGACGCCTTTTACAGCTGCGAAGGCCATGCGGCGCAGGAGGCGGATACGGCTAAAGAAAGTTGAAATAAGTATTGCTTTTTGCCGATGGATTGGATATAATAGCATACGCGTTCGGCGTTTTGCCGGGCATGCTGCTATGGCTCAGCAGGTAGAGCACGTCCTTGGTAAGGACGAGGTCACGCGTTCGAATCGC
>JAQVWW010000145.1 GCA_028709505.1 Eubacteriales bacterium | reverse complement strand
ATACCCTTTCAGAGGAGCTTAGCCGCGGTAACGCGGCCCTCCATCAGCAGCAAAAAAGGCTCAAAAGTCTCCTTGCGCAGATCGTCCGAATCAAACGGGAAGAGGAAATACTCGCCTCCAAAGTGGAGCTGCACGACCAGCTGGGGCGCTGTGTGTTGACCGGGCGGCGCTTTCTCCGGCAGGGCGGCCAACAGATAGAGCCGGTGCTTGCGCTGTGGCGGGAAGCGGTGGAAAATCTGGAGATCAGCCTGGGCGATACGGAAAAATCAGAAGACGATCCGCTGCGCCAGCTTATGGACGCGGCGACGGCTCTCGGGTGCGCCATCGCGTTCGAGGGCGAGCTGCCCGGGGATCGCGATACCGCCTATCTGCTGCTAAGCGCCGTGCGCGAGGCCGTTACCAACGCCGTGCGCCACGCCGGGGCCGATCGCGTCACGGTGCGGCTTACCGAACAAGGCGGTGTCTTGGTGGCGCAAATCCTGGATAACGGGGCGAATCATCCGGACGTCGTCGTGGAGGGCGGGGGGCTTTTAAACCTTAGACGCAGGCTTGAGCGGGCGGGCGGCGCAATGGAAATCCGATGTGAAAGCGGCGTGCAGCTGCACCTGCGGCTGCCGCTTGCCGGAAAGGGGGAACAAGTATGGTCAATGTGCTGATCGTGGACGACCAGCGCACGGCACGGCAGATGCTGGAGTATACCTTGTCCAAGGACGAGAAATATTCTCTGGTGCGCTCCATTGAAAACGCGGCTTTGGCCCAGATGTACTGCACGCGCGGCGAGGTGGACCTGATCCTGATGGACGTGTACACCGCCTACCGGGAAAGCGGGCTGGAGGCCGCCGCCAAGATCAAGGAAAATTATCCGGGCATTAAGATCATCATCGTCACGTCGCTGCCCGAGCACAGCTTCATTGAAAAGGCGCGTCTGGCGGGTTGTGAAAGCTTTTGGTATAAGGATTTTGGGGAGGACGACCTTTTAAGCGTGATGGATCGAACGATGGCGGGCGAGTTCGTCTATCCCCCCGCCCCGCCGGTGCTGCAAATAGGCGAAGCCAAAAGCGTGGAGTTTACCAAGCGGGAGCTGGAGGTCTTAAAGGAAAAGGTCAACGGCTGCTCCAATCAGGAAATCTGTGAGCGCCTCCGCATCAAGAAGTCCACGCTGGACTATCACATGAACAATATCCTGTCCAAAACAGGCTACCCCAACACCGTGCGGCTGGCCATGGATGTGGTGGAGCAAAAGTTTATCATCCCGGATTTTTAACAGAAAAAAGTCTGCCGCGCCGCTCTGCTTATGGGCGGCGCGGTATTTATTTTACAAAAAAACCCAAAATAGGCGCCCCACCCTGTAATTTTGCTTGGGGCGCTTTTTCTATTTTTTCGTTATGATGTAGGCGTAAGAGCACAGCCACCCTCATTTATGACAGCAAGCGAGGTGCGCGCGATATGAAAAGCGTCGTCGTCAGCATACCCAACAACCTCCTCTCCGGCGGCCTTTGTCTGTATCTAAAAAGCGAATCCGGCTTTCGGATCTTTCGGGAGGATCGGCTGGAGCAGCTGGCAGATACCTGCGTCGCGGCAGGCGCGGATGTGCTGCTGGCCGAAGTGCGCCCCTATTCGCCTTATACCGTGGAAGACTGGCTGACGCGCTTTGCGCAGATTAAGAGATGTCTGCCCCAATGCAGGGTTGCCTTTGTCGTGGACGAAAACTCCAGCCCCGACGTGGCCAAAGAAGTCAAGCGGGTAAAGGGCAAGGGGCGTATCGACGCCTTTTTTTACGGTACGGTATCCGGCGAGTATGTGGCCGCCGTCATCGGCAGCCTCTAAGAAAAGTCAAGGGTTCCATGTAACAATCTATAACAGCAAAAATGGAGGGGAATTCAATGGCATTTTGTAGCAACTGCGGCGCACCGCTCAAGCCGGAAATGAAATTCTGTGACAACTGCGGCGCTTCTGTTCGTAGCACCGCGCCGGAACAAACCATCGAGCAGGCGGCCCCTGCGCCACCGCAAGAAACCGCTGCGCCGGCCGCACAATCGGCGCAGCGCAGCTACACGCCGCCGGCGCAATCGACGCAGAGCAGTTACGCGCCGCCGGCGCAATCGGCGCAGAGCAGCTACCCGCCGCCGGCGCAATCGGCACAGAACAGCTACACGCCGCCGGCGCAATCGGCACAGAACAGCTACACGCCGCCGGCGCAATCGGCACAGAGCAGCTACACGCCGCCGGCGCAATCGGCACAGAGCAGCTACACGCCGCCGACGCAATCGGCGCAGAGCAGCTACACGCCGCCGACGCAATCGGCACAGAGCAGTTACGCGCCGCCGACGCAATCGGCGCAGAGCAGCTACACGCCGCCGGCGCAATCGGCGCAGAGCAGCTACACGCCGCCGACGCAATCGGCCGTTAAGCAAAAAAAACCTTTTAATAAAAAGCTTTTGTTGTTTGGCGGCATAGGCATTGTTGCGGTCATCGTCATCGCGGTTGTTTTGGTGCTGGCGCTCGGCGCAAAGGGCGACCCCTACACGGGCATATGGACCGGCGTCAAAATGGAGGCACAGGGCATTTCCCTTGATGTACAGGAAACCATGGGCGGCGGTATTGTTTTTGACATCCAAAGCGACGGAACGTGTACGCTGACCTTTGGCGACGAAAAGTTGAGCGGCAAATGGGAAAAGGCAAAGGACGGCATCTTGATAAAAGCCGAAGCCTTCACTTTCCCCTGCACGGTCAAGGGCACGACCATGGTTATTGAAAACTATGCCGATTCGGGCATGACGCTGACGCTGGAAAAAACAGGCGGCAGGGCCGATGTGAAATCCGCCGATCCCAATATTGGCGTGTGGAACGTGATATTCGCCGAAATGTGGGGCGTGGAAACGGATATCACAGACGTTTTTAAAAACGGCTTTACCATTGAGCTTTTGGATAAGGGCAAGTGCAAGCTGAACATAGACGGTACCGAGGGCACCGGCAAATGGACGTTGCAGGACGGCGTGCTCACCATCAAGGGCGGCGGTCTGAATGCCACCGGCACGCTCAAAGACGGTCTGCTCGTGCTGGAAGACGTGATGGGCATAGGTCTGAACCTGAGCTTCCAAAAGGAAGGGGCGCAGACGGGCATCGGGAACGCGGGCAACGGCTCCTCGTCGGTTTCGGGCAAGTCCGGGCTGAACGCCGGCTTCCAATCCCCCACCACGGCCCTTGAGACGGACAGCTATTGGTACGGGACGATGGTTTTGTCAAACTTTACGCCGGCGGAGCACGCCGACGAATCCGAAGGCGCCCACGATGTCTGGGGCTATTTTGGCAAGACGAACGACGGACGCGATTACTTTGAGGTGTTCGATACGCCGGATATGGATGCTGCCCCGCTCCTTTCCCTGTACATAACTCTGTATCACGACTCTTTCGCCGCGGATATCGGCGACGAGGACGCTTGGCTCCTAAACATATACCTGGACGACAGCGCCAACGCGGCCTTCTCGCCCGAGCTGGACAACGGCGCGCTGCGCATCAGCCACCATCTCCAGGGAGAGAATACGTCGTTTGACTTCGTGCTCTTCCTGCGCGAGGACGGGGCGCCCTGGGACGAGAAAAACGATCCGCTTCCGCTGGGCTACGACGCTTACAAGGCCGGGCTCAACGCAGACACGGCGCCGGACGGCGATGGCGCAGCGCCGGCGGAGCTTCTCTCGGCCGCCCAGCTGCGGGAAGCCTATGACGCCATGGATCCCTCGGGCATGACCTATGAGGAAGTGCGCGATCTTTATCTGAACGGCATTGACGGCGATGTAGCGCCCAAGGACAACCCGGATCTCAAGGGCTATGTGTGGCGCGCGCAGGAGGACGCCACCAAGGCCCTGTGGATAACGTTCAAGAAGAATTCTGCCGGCAAGTACGTTTATACCAGCAGAAGCATCAATAACATCCCCAAACCCTAGTAGTCCCCTGCCTAAAAAACGACCATATAAGGAGGATATCCCATGCGTTATTCTATCGAAGGCGGTACCTTACCCGCCGTAATCATCCAACTTGACCCCGGCGAAACCATCCTCAGCGAATCCGGCGGGCGCACATGGTCGCGCGGGCCTATCGTTACCGAGGCCAAGGCCGAGGGCGGCGTGGGAAAATCCCTGGGCCGTCTGTTCACCGGCGAGAGTCTGTTTATGTCCCGCTATACGGCGCAGGGGCCGGCGGAAATCGCGTTTTCCTCGTCCTTCCCGGGCAGCATCGTGGCGCGCGCGCTTCAACCGGGCGAAAGCGTTATCTGCCAGAAGTCCTCCTTTCTCTGCGCCACCGCCGGCGTCGAGCTGGCGGTGCACTTCCAAAAGAAGCTGGGCGCCGGGCTTGCGGGCGGAGAAGGCTTTATCATGCAGCGCGTAACCGGCCCCGGCATGGTGTTTTTAGAGGTTGATGGCCATTGCCAGGAATACGATCTGGCTCCCGGCGAACCGCTCATCTGCGATACGGGCGTGTTGGCTATCATGGACGCCACGTGCCAGATGGATGTGCAGATGGTCAAGGGCGTAAAGAACGTGCTGTTCGGCGGCGAGGGCATATTCGATACCGTCATCACAGGGCCCGGAAAGGTTCACCTGCAAACCATGACCATCGCAAAACTTGCCAAGCTGATGATTCCCTTCCTGCCTTTCAAAAAATAACCGCCAAGCGCCGGATACCTTCTCAAAGCCGACAAGCATCGGGAGCACTGCGCCGCTAAGACGACCGGCAAGCCGACGGATACAAGGATCGGCCTTGCCGGCCGTCGGCGGCGTAATGGCCTAACCCACCCCCCCAAACGGGAAAAAGCAGCTGTCCGGGG
>JAQVWW010000144.1 GCA_028709505.1 Eubacteriales bacterium | reverse complement strand
CCGGGAAATCGATGCCATGGGCGACTATATGCGGCAACAGGGCAAAAAGGTCCGTGCCCTCTACGTGGGCGGCGGCACCCCCACGGCGCTGGGCGACGCCCGCCTGGAAAAGGTGCAGGCCCAGCTGTATACCACGTTTGGGCACGTAGCCGAATGTACGGTGGAAGCCGGCCGGCCCGATACGGTGACGCCGGATACGTTTGCGATGCTCAAGGCCGCCGGCGTAACGCGGGTCAGCATCAACCCCCAAACGATGAACGCGCGCACGCTGGAAATCATCGGCCGCGATCATACGCCCGGCGACATCCTGCGCGCCTATTCCCAGGCCCGCGCCGCCGGCATCGCGGCGGTCAACATGGATATCATCGTAGGCCTGCCCGGCGAGGACGTGCCCGACGTGGCTGAAACGCTGCGGGCGCTGGGGCAGCTGGACATTGACAACCTGACGGTGCACACGCTGGCGGTCAAGCGCTCGTCGCGGCTGAAGGAGCGCTTGACCGAATATCGATTGCCCACCGACGAGCAGGCCCAGCAGATGCTGGACTTGGCCCAGCGGCACGCGGCGACGCGGGGCATGCGGCCCTACTATATGTACCGGCAAAAATATATGCGCGGCAACCTGGAAAACGTCGGCTACGCGCTGCCCGGCAGCGAATGCGTCTACAACGTGGATATGATGGAGGAAACCCACAGCATTCTGGGCCTGGGCGCCGGCAGCATGTGCAAGCGCATGTACTTTGATAAGGCGCTGCACACGCGGCTGGCCTCGCCCAAGGACGTAACCACCTATTTAAAGGGGCACGCGGCGCTCATCGCCGGGAAAAAAGAGTTCTTTTCTCCCGACGTGAACTTGCCGGGCTGATGCAGAATTCTTACTTGTATTTGCCGGTGAGAATATGATAGTATTGTGTGGGACGAAACCAATATTGTGGGACGTAGTTTGCCCCAGATGTGAGTGGATATGCAGAACATGTTAGCGCAATTTCGCAGGCTGTGCCCCGAGATGGTGGACGTGGCCCGCATCCGGTATGAGTTGCTGGAGGCCATCCAGCTGATGTCGCCGGTGGGCAGAAGGGCGCTGTGCGAGCATATGGAGCTGCCCGAACGGGCCGTGCGCGGCGAGGCCGATCGCTTAAAGGAGATGGGGCTGCTGGAATACGCGCCCGATGGCATGCGCCTGTCCGACGAGGGCAAGGCGCTGTTGGACGAGCTGGGCGGCGGGTTTGACACGATGTTTTCCGAACCGCTGGCCGAACGCCTGCGCCGGGACTTAAACATGCACCACGTCCTTATCGTACCCGGAGACTCGGCCAGAAACCCCCTTAGCACGCGGGCGCTGCACCGCAGGACGGCCCGCTATCTGGCCCAGGTGGTGCGCGACGGCATGATTTTGGCCGCGATGGGCGGCTCCACGATGGCCGGCGTGGCCAAACAGATGGAGTATAACCGCCGCCTGCCCAACCTTTTGGTGGTTCCCGCCCGAGGCGGCATGGGCGAGGACGTGGAAATCCAGGCCAACACCGTGGCGGCCAAAGTGGCGGCCGCCTTTTCGGCCCGGCATAGGTTGCTGCACTGGCCCGACGATATCCCCACCGAACTTCTGCCGGCATCGTCCGAAGGAAAGTTCAACGAATGGATGGATTGCATCCGCCGAGCCAACGTGCTGGTCTTTGGCATCGGCCGGGCGGACACCATGGCCCGCCGGCGCGGCTTAATCGCCGATACGCTGGCCCGGCTGTATGCCAACGGCGCAGTGGCCGAGGCGCTGGGCTATTACTTTGACCGCAGTGGCATACCGGTGCACGTGGCATCGGGGCTGGGCGTGGATTTGACCACGCTGGGACGTGTGCCCCAGCGCGTCGCCGTGGCCGGCGGGGCCGACAAGGCCGAGGCCATCCTGGCGGTGGTGCGCGGCGCGCATCCGACGGCGCTGATACTGGACGAAACCGCCGCCGCCGGCATTGGCGTGCTGCTGGACAGCGGTCAATAAACGGCAACGAATATCAGGCAAATTTGCCTAAATATATGAAGGAGTGTATCTAACATGGCTATGAACAAAATGACCATCGAGGATGTACAGGTTAACGGAAAAAAAGTGCTGGCCCGTGTTGACTTTAACGTGCCTATTGATGAAAAAGGCGCTATTTCTGACGATAACCGTATTACCGCGGCGCTGCCCACCATTGAATATCTGCTGGGGCATCAGGCCAAGTTGATTCTCTGCTCGCATTTGGGCCGCCCCAAGGGCAAGCCCGACGCCAAATATTCGCTCAAGCCCTGTGCCGATCGTCTTTCGCAGCTGCTGGGCAAGGAAGTCAAGCTGGCCGGCGACGTCGTAGGCGAAAGCGCCCACGCGCTGGTGGACGCCATGCAGCCCGGCGACGTGGTTATGTTGGAAAACGTGCGCTTTGAGCCCGGCGAAGAGAAGAATGACGCCGAGCTTTCCAAAAAGTTTGCCGAGTTGGCCGATATCTTCGTCAACGACGCTTTCGGCACCGCGCACCGCGCCCATTCCTCCACCGCCGGCGTGGCCGATTATCTGCCCGCCGTATGTGGTTACCTCATCCAGAAAGAAATTGAAATTATGGGCAAGGCGCTGAACAACCCCGAGCGGCCTTTTGTGGCCATCCTGGGCGGCGCCAAGGTCAAGGATAAGATAGCCGTCATCTCCAACCTGCTGCGCCAGGTGGACGTGCTTATCATCGGCGGCGGCATGGCCTATACGTTCCAAAAAGCGCTGGGCGGCCGGATTGGCAACTCGCTGATCGATAACGATCGCATCGAATACGCCAAGGAAGTGATGGCCGAGGCCGAGAAAAAAGGCGTTAAGCTGCTGCTGCCGGTGGACAACGAGGCTTCGCAGGAGTTTTCCAACGATGGCCTGCGCGCCACGTTCCACAGCCGCGAGATTCCCGACGGCTGGGAGGGCCTGGATATCGGCCCCAAGACGCAGAAAATATTTGCCGACGAAATCAGCAAAGCCAAGACCATCATCTGGAACGGCCCCATGGGCGTGTTTGAGTTTTCCAACTTTGCCCAGGGTACGCTGGCGGTGGCCAAGGCCATGGCCGAAAGCGGTGCCATCACCATCGTAGGCGGCGGCGACTCGGCCTCGGCGGTGGAAAAATCCGGCTATGCCGATAAAATTACGCACATCTCCACCGGCGGCGGCGCGTCGCTGGAATTTCTGGAAGGCAAGGCGCTGCCCGGCGTGGCTTGCTTGATGGATAAATAACGTCTATGATAGCGTGTGCCGGTATTCTCCGGCACACCTTTGCCATGTCTTAGTAAATTTTTTCAGAAACATGCGGGGGGAGAAGCCCCCGCATGTTTGTGAAACCTACGGAGGAAGAACATGAGAGCACCCATCATTGCCGGAAACTGGAAGATGAACAACACCCCCCAACAGGCTGTGGCGCTGATTGAAGAGCTCAAGCCGCTGCTGGCCGACGCCCCGTGCACCGTGGTGGTTTGCCCCACCTTTGTGTGCCTTGGCGCCGCCGCCCAGGCGCTGTGCGGCAGCAACATCCATCTGGGCGCGCAGAACATGCATTTTAAGGCCAATGGCGCCTACACCGGCGAGGTTTCGGCCGATATGCTCAAGGCGCTGGGCGTTGAATACGTTATCCTGGGCCACTCGGAGCGGCGGCAGTACTTTGCCGAAACCGACGAGACGGTCAACCTAAAGACGAAGATGGCGCTGGAGCACGGCCTGATTCCCATCGTATGCGTCGGCGAATCGCTGCAGCAGCGCGAACAGGGCATCACCGCCCAGCTGGTGCGCGGCCAGACCAAGGCGGCGCTGGACGGCTTAACCGCCGACGAGGCTCAGCAAGTGGTCATCGCTTACGAGCCCATCTGGGCCATTGGCACCGGCCGCACCGCCACCGCCCAGGACGCCAATGAAGTCATCGGCATCATCCGTGGCGCCGTGGCCGAGCTGCTGGGCGAAGATACCGCCGCGGCGCTGCGTATCCAGTACGGCGGCTCAATGAATCCGAAGAATGCGTCGGAGCTGATGGCCATGCCCGAAATCGACGGCGGCCTCATCGGCGGCGCCAGCTTAAAAGCCGGCGACTTTTCTGCCGTGGTGCACTTTTAGGAGAAAGCATGAAAAAAATGACTGCACTTATCATTATGGACGGCTTTGGCGTGCGCAAAGAGCGCAAAGATAACGCCATCGTGCCTGAAAACATCCCAAACCTGGAGAAGCTCATCGCCAAGTACCCCTTTACCACCCTCGAAGGCTCGGGCCAATACGTGGGCCTGCCCGAGGGCCAGATGGGCAACAGCGAGGTGGGGCACTTAAACCTGGGCGCCGGCCGCATCGTGTATCAGGAGCTGACCCGCATCACCAAGGCCATCGCCGACGGAGACTTTTTTGAAAACCCGGCGCTGGTGGAGGCGGCGCAGCACGCGCGGCGCAGCGGCAAAAAGCTGCATCTGATTGGGCTGATGTCCGACGGCGGCGTGCACAGCCATATCGACCACGTAGAGGGCCTGCTGCGGCTGGCCAAGATGCAGGGTATGGACAGAACTTACGTGCACTGCCTGATGGACGGCCGTGACACGCCGCCCACGTCGGGCAAGGACTATCTGGCCGACTTGACCCGGCGCATGGAAGCCGTGGGCTGCGGCAAAATTGCCACGGTGATGGGCCGCTATTGGGCGATGGACCGTGATAACCGCTGGGACCGCGTCAAGCGCGCTTACGACGCCATGGTGCTGGGCCAGGGCGAGCAGGCCGCCTGCAGCGGCTGCGCCATCCAGACCGCCTACGATAAGGGCGAGACCGACGAGTTCGTCGCGCCCACCGTCATCATGGACGCTGAT
>JAQVWW010000143.1 GCA_028709505.1 Eubacteriales bacterium | reverse complement strand
CGATGCAAGCGTCCACCAGCGTAAGCGCCCGGCGATAGTCCTTTTGCGTGTGTTCGTAATATTTGGCCAATTCCTCGTAGGGCAGGCTGCCCAGCATCTGCTGCTCCAGCATCCTGCGCCAGCAGTAGGCGGCTTCGTCGTCCCGGCCGCGCCTGCGCAGTAGATCGGCCCGGCATTTAAGCGCCTGCGCGTTGCCCTCGCCGGCGGCGGCGTACAACCACAGTGCCGTCTCCCCGTCGCCCAGAGCCTCATAAATACGCCCGCAGGCGTAACTGTCGTCGGCATGGGCCAACCCTTGGGGCAGCGCGATATCGCGGGCCAGGCGGCATAATACGGCGTAAAGAGATTGGATATCCTGCCGGTTGTGATCCAACACCTGCTCCATGCGGGTCATGTCGCCGGTCTGCAGGTAATCAAAGAACACCATGGGCACCATACTGCCGGGGATGTCGTCCTGCCGGGTGACGCCCAGGATTTCCCGCTCCACGTTCTGCAGCGAACAGCTGCCCAGCCGGGCCTTCCATAGCCGCCGGGCGGCATGCAGAAGGTCAATGTGGGCCATACGATCGATGGGCTGGCGGATACGGTTGAGGATGGAGCGGGAGTTGACGATGGGCACGTCAAAGCACTTGCCGTTGTAGGATACGATGGTGTCGAACTGAGAGAGCCTATCGCACAATCGGCGTAGCATCTGATTTTCGGCATCGTAATCCTCCATAAAATACTGCTCCACGACGAAAGTTTCGCCGGCCAGGTAGCCGATACCTATCAAAAAGGCCACCGTGCCCACACCGCCCGAAAGGCCGGTGGTCTCGGTGTCCAAAAATATGGTTTTTTCGATGTCGTATCCGGCAAGGTCGGTCTTGGCCGCCCGGGAAACGGCCCTTTCGTCGGCGGCCCAGGCCATAAGGCCCTGGGAAAGCTCTTTGGCGTCCACGCCGGAGCGCCGCTCCACACAGCGGGCCGGGCGCGCCGCATCGGGCGGAGGCGTCGCCGGCCGGTTGGTGGCAAGCTCGCCGGAGATGCGCCGCAGCTTTTCCTCCAGTGACGACATGCTATCCCTCCATCTGCGCACACAGCCGGCGCAGCACGTCCTTTACCATGTGCTTGTCGGCGCCGTCGGTGCCCACGCAGGACGGACAGCCCGACGGGCACGGGCATTTCTCCACCATCCTAAGCGCCTGGCGCAGCAGCTCCCCGCTCATCTCATAAAGGCGGTCGCTTAAGCCCATGCCGGCGGGGATGGTATCGTAAATGAACAGCGTGGGCTGGTGCGTATAAGGCGACTTAACCTGCGGGTAGACCGAGATATCCTTGGCGTCGCACATGACATAGACGGGCGCGATGTTGGCCAGCAGGTTTCCGATGCCCAGCAGCGCTCCTTCCACCTGCGAGGGCTGATAGCCCCCCAGCAGACTCTCGTCGATGATAAGCCAGCAGGCCGACGTGTGCATCTGCAAGTCCGGCAGGTTGACGCGGCCGTAGCCGATGTTCTCGTGCGTGTCGAAGCGCATTTTTTTGAAGATGGTCGTCATGGCTGTCACCACCACCTCGCCCAGCACGGCCTTGAGTTTATCCCCCTTGGATTTAAAAGCGTCTATGACCCTTAAATTGACCGCCAGGTTGGCATCGGTATAGTAATTGACCTCCACCGCCTTGACGTAGGCGCGGCGGTCTTCAAAGTCCAGCTTTTCCACCTGATATTGGCGGCCCTCGTGCAGGTAGATGGCCTCGTCGTGCAGCAGCATCGGCGCCGTAAAGCGATCCATCTCGCCGATGACCCGATGGTTCGGCGTCGTCTTATCCACGATGATGAAGTTCTCGGCGGTGGCCGAGCGCAGGCTGATCTCGCTGGCCGGAAACTCGTCGGTGGACCAGTGCCACGTGCCGCCCACGTGGCGCAGCACGCCCTGCTGCTCCAAAAAGGACAGGATCTCCGCAATGGGCCGTCCGCCGTATTCCTCGCCGTCCACAAAGGGCAGCTCGTAGGCGGCGCACTTGATGTGGCTAAGCAGGATATACAGGTTATCGGCGTTGATGATGCCGTATTCCGGCGGCTGGTTGAAGAAGTAAGTGGGATGCTGGATGATAAACTGGTTTAGCGGGCTGGAATTGGCCACCATGATAGTGGCGCTGACGCCCTTGCGCCGGCCCGAGCGGCCCGACTGCTGCCATGTGCTGGCAATGTTACCGGGGTAGCCGCACAGCACGCAAACGTCCAGCGTGCCGATATCGATGCCCAGCTCCAGCGCGTTGGTGCTGACGACACCCAGCACGCTGCCGTCGCGCAGCCCTTTTTCGATGGCGCGGCGCTCGGTAGGCAGATAACCGCCGCGATAGCCACGCACCATGTCCGAGCTGCCCAGCTGTGTTTTGACCAGCTCCTTTAAGTAGCTTAGCAATACCTCCACCATCACGCGGCTACGGGCGAAGATGATGGTGGAAATGCGGTTGATAATCAAGTCGGTGGCCAGCTTGCGGGCTTCCAGCACGGCGCTTTTGCGGATACCCAGCATCTCGTTTACCACCGGCGGGTTGTAGAAGATAAAATGTTTCTCGCCGGTGGGCGCGCCGTTGTTATCCACCAGCGTCATGGAGCGCCCGCAGACGTTCTGCGCCAGCTCCAGCGGGTTGGCGATGGTGGCCGAACAGCAGATGATGCGCGGGTGCGAGCCGTAAAATTCGCACAGCCGAAGCAGCCGGCGCAGCACGTTGGCCATGTGCGAGCCGAACACGCCGCGATACGTATGCACTTCGTCGATGACGATGAACTTCAGGTTTTCAAAGAGCTTGACCCACTTGGTGTGGTGGGGCATGATGCCGCTGTGCAGCATATCCGGGTTCGTCACGACGATATGCCCAGCCTGGCGCACCGCCTGGCGGGCCGCCGGCGACGTATCGCCGTCGTAGGTATACGTCTTCACGTCCACGCCGGCTTGGGTTATCATCTCGTACAGCTCACTGACCTGGTCGGCGGCCAGCGCCTTGGTGGGGAACAAATACAACGCCCGGGTGGTATCGTCGCGGCAGATGGCATCAAGCACCGGCAGGTTGTAACACAGCGTCTTGCCCGACGCCGTCGGCGTCACCACCACCACGTCCTGGGCGTCGTGCACGCGCTGCAGCGCTTCGGCCTGGTGCGCGTACAGCTGCGAGATATCCCGCTTGTGCAGCGCCGCCGCCACCCGCGCGTCCAGCCACGCCGGGAACGGCGCGTACACGGCCTCTTTGGCCGGCTGCGTATGCCAGTATGTGATGTTGCGGGCGGTTTCAGGGTTGCCCCGGAGCCGCTCCAGATACTGCGTTACGTTCATGCTTATTCTCCCCCGATGAGGGTCGTCTCGCTCTTTTGCAGCGCCGCGTCGATGAGCCCTTCCACATCCAGCTTGCGCTCCTCGTACAGCACCGCCTTAAGCCGCGGCTTCGTGACGGGATGCCGGGGCACGAATACGGTGCAACAGTCCTCGTATGGCTCTATCGAGATGTCAAAGGTGCCGATCTGCTGGGCCTTATCTACAATTTCGGTCTTGTCGTGGGCGATGAGCGGCCGAAACACCGGCAAATCCACCACGGCGTTTGTCACCGCCATGGCCTGCATCGTCTGGCTGGCCACCTGGCCTAAGTTCTCGCCGGTCAGCAGGCAGCCACAGTCACTCTCCAGCGCCAGGCGCTGGGCGATGCGCATCATGAAGCGGCGCATCAGTATCGTCATATAGTCGGTGTCGCACTTTTCGTAGATGGCCTCCTGAATGTCGGTAAAATACACCGAGTGCAGCCGGATGGGGCAGCCGTAGCCGGACAGAACTTGGGCTAGCTTTTTCACCTTCAAATGGGCGCGCTCGGTGGTGTGCGGCGGGCTGTTGAAATACACGGCCTCCAGCTCCACGCCGCGGCGCATCAGCATATAACCGGCCACGGGGCTGTCTATCCCGCCGGAGAGCAGCAGCATCGCCCGCCCGGCGCTGCCCAGCGGCATGCCGCCCGGGCCCGGCAGAATATGCGTATAGAGATAAGCCTTCTCGCCGCGGATTTCCACATACAGGCGAAACTGCGGCTGGTGCACGTCTACGCTAAGGCCTTGCATATTCTCCAGCAGATAGCCGCCCACGTCGGCGCCTATCTGCACCGAGTTGAGCGGATAGCGCTTGTTGGAGCGGCGGGCTTCCACCTTAAAAGTGCCGCCTGCGCTCTGTTCGGCGCGCACCACATCCAGCGCGCCCCGCCGGACAGACTCCAGTTCGCTGGCTACCACCGCCGCGGGGCTGACCGAATGGACGCCGAACACGCGGCGCAGCGCGGCAATCAGCTCACCTTCGCGCTGGGCGTCGTAGCCGCTTAGAAAAAAGCGGCCCTGGCCGTGCTCCAGCTGCGTATCGCCGAAGCCCCGCGCCGCCACTTTGATGGCCTGCACCAGCTTGTGCTCAAAAAACGGTCGGTTTAACCCTTTTAAATGGATTTCCCCGTACCGCAACAACAAAATTTTCTCCACCGTGTTATCTCCTTACAAATCTTCTCAGCCGCGCCGCTAAGCGGCGCGCAACCGTCGGCAAGGCTATCCGTTATTGGCCTTTTCTGCCGCGCCGTTGGGCGGTGCGCAACCGTCGGCAAGGCTATTCTTTATCGGTATTTTTAGCCGCGCCGTTGGGCGGTGCGCAACCGTCGGCAAGGCTATCCGTTATTGGCATTTTCTGCCGCACCGTTGGGCGGCGCGCAACCGTCGGCAAGGCTATCCTTTATCGGTATTTTCAGCCGCGCCGCTGGGCGGTGCGCAACCGTCGCCCGAGCTATTTACAAACTTTGCAAAGGCGCCGCTGGGCGGCGAGCATTTTTCCCAGCCTATCTTTTATTCATCCC
>JAQVWW010000142.1 GCA_028709505.1 Eubacteriales bacterium | reverse complement strand
CCTCCCCCTTCGTCTCCAGCAGTTTAATACGGTCGCGCAGCACGGCGGCCTGTTCGTATTCTTCGCGGGTAATGGCCAGTTGCAGCTGCTCTTTAAGCTGCGCCAGAGCAGGCTGCTGCACCGGCTGGGCCGGCTGCCCGGCGGTTTCGCCGGCGCCGGGTGCGGGATGGCGCCCGGTGTGCTGCAACGATCCCTGCATCCTTTTAATAGCCGGGTTGACCACAGCGGCAAAATGCTCGTAGCACTTTTCGCAACCCAGCATGCCCTCCCGAACAAAGCGGGCAAACTCGAACCCGCAGTTGGGGCAGTTATCCAGCGCCGGTACGTCCTCATCCTGTTGGGACGGCTGCGCATCCAGCAGCGCGATGAGGACGTTGCCCAGCGGAAACTCGCCAAAAAAGGCGCCGTTGGCGTGCTCGGCGCAGTGCCGGCACAGGTGCAGCTCGGTCTTCTCGCCGTTTATAATTTTGGTAAAATGGACTTCTGCCGGGTTGACCCCGCAATGTTCACATTGTTCCATGCTCTGTCGCTTCCTTTCGGGACATCTCGTTGGCCAGCGCCAACAACATGTTTTTTAAAATGCCGGCCCGCACCGCATCGCGGTTCTCCTGGGGCGCGGGCAACACCTTATCGGATATGGCCGCCATCATCAGGCGGGCCTCGCCCAGCGTAACCGCCCTTTTTTCATACAGCTGGGCGATAAGGCTGCGCGCCTGCTGCTCGCGCAGCGACTCGGCGATGACTTCGTTGACCAGTTCCATCACGTAGGCGTCCTTGTTCATATCTATGCGCATGATGCGGATGTATCCGCCGCCGCCGCGCTTGCTCTCTATATAATACCCCAAATTGGGGGTAAATCGCGTGGAGAGCACATAATTTATCTGCGACGGCGCGCAACCGAAGCGCCGGGCCAGCTCGCCGCGCTGCATCTCCACCTGCGCCATTTCCTCCAGCATCGATTTGATAAACGCCTCGATGTGGTCAGACAATATTGACATAAAACCCTCCCTATTTGACCTTCTTTTACCATTATACCAATTGGTCAGGGAATGTCAATATGTTGGGCAAAAAAGCATTCATTTGTATCTTGCCGGGCGCCGGTATACAACGGGTGGGTATAGGCCGGGCTTTTACCGGCGGCGGATAAAACGAAAACCCGACACGGCCGGCCCTTTTACGCATAAAAAAGGCGCAGCAACTGCTGCGCCTGGCGGTGGGCTGGGCTGCCCTGCTACGAAGCGGGGCTTCCTTCTTCAATGATGTTCTCTTCCAGCAGAGATTTCTTCATGACCTTCGGCGCGTAGCGCACCTCCGGCAGGGCGCCTTGGGTGATGACGGCCTCGGTGACGCGGCAGGCTTCTGCGCCGTGGCTGGAGGGCAAATCGAACATGACTTCCATCATCGCCTTTTCCAGTATGGCGCGCAGGCCGCGGGCGCCGGTCTTGCGTTCGGTGGCCTGTTTGGCCACCGCCTTGAGCGCGCCTTCATCGAACATCAGCTCGACACCATCCATCTCAAAGAGCCGCTTATACTGACGCACCAGCGCGTTGCGCGGTTCGGTCAGGATACGGATGAGCGCCTCCTCGTTTAAGCCATGCAGCGTCACGAGAACCGGCACGCGGCCGACAAACTCGGGGATGAGGCCGAACTTGAGCAGATCTTCGGGCAGCAGATGCTTTAAAATCTCGCCGATGTCCTTCTCCTGCGTCGCCTTGACCTCGGCGCCAAAACCCATCGTCTTTTTGCCGGTACGGTTTTCGACAAGCTTCTCGATGCCGTCGAACGCGCCGCCGCAGATGAACAGGACGTTGGTGGTGTCTATCTGGATGAACTCCTGGTGCGGATGCTTGCGGCCGCCTTGGGGCGGCACGCTGGCCACCGTGCCCTCTATGATCTTCAGCAGCGCCTGCTGCACACCCTCGCCGGACACGTCGCGGGTGATGGACGGATTTTCGGATTTGCGGGCAATCTTATCAATTTCATCGATATAGATGATGCCGCGCTCGGCCTTCTCCACATCGTAGTTGGCCGCCTGGATGAGTTTAAGCAGGATGTTCTCGACATCCTCGCCCACATAGCCGGCCTCGGTCAGCGATGTGGCGTCGGCAATGGCGAAGGGCACCTGCAGAATTTTTGCCAGCGTTTCGGCCAGCATCGTCTTGCCGCAGCCGGTGGGGCCCAGCATCAGAATGTTGCTCTTTTGCAGCACGACGTCGTCGGCGCGCGTCTTGGAATAGATGCGCTTATAATGGTTGTACACCGAGACGGACAGCGCTTTTTTCGCGTCCTCCTGGCCTACCACATATTCGTCCAGTATGGCCTTGATTTCGCGGGGCTTTAACAGCGCCTTGAGATCCGGCATCTCGGGCGTCTGCGTCTCTTCCTCGACGATCTCGCGGCACAGCTCAATGCACTCGTCGCAGATATACACGCCGGGCCCGGCCACCAAACGGGAAACCTGGTCCTGCGTCTTTCCGCAAAAAGAACATTTCAGCGTATTGTTATCATCATTTCTTGACATGACATCTCCTGAATTTATTATACTTGTGTCAGCGGCTTTGGATGACTTCATCGACGACGCCGTACTCTTTGGCCTCGACGGCGTCCATGAAATAATCGCGCTCCACGTCGCGGGCAATGCGCTCCAGCGGCTGGCCGGTGCGATCCGACAGGATCTGGTTCATGCGCTTTTTGATGCGCAGGATATGCTCGGCCTGAATGGCGATGTCGGTGGCCTGGCCACTGGCGCCGCCGCTGGGCTGGTGAATCATAATTTCGCTGTTGGGCAGCGCCTTACGTTTGCCTTTGGCGCCGGCCGCCAGCAGGAAAGAGCCCATCGAGGCCGCCATGCCGATGCAGATGGTGGACACGTCGCACTTGATATACTGCATCGTGTCGTAAATGGCCATGCCGGCGGTAATGACGCCACCGGGGCTGTTGATATACAGGTTGATATCCTTTTGCGGGTCCTGGGCCTCCAGGTATAGCATCTGCGCCACCACCAGGTTGGCCATGTGGTCTTCGATGACGCCGCCCAAAAACACAATACGGTCGTTCAACAGCCGCGAATAAATATCATACGAACGTTCGCCGCGGCTGGTTTGCTCGACTACAATTGGGATCATTCCGCCTCAACCTCCTTTTTCTTGCCGGTGGCACGCTGCTTGGTAATTTTCGCGTTGTCCACCAAAAAATCCACGGTCTTCTTCAACAGTATATTATTGCGGAAGTATTCTTTGTCCGCTTCCTGCAAAGTTCCTTCCAATTCGTCGGCGGATTTGTTGCGCAGGCCGGCCATGCGGGCCACTTCGGCCGTCCAGTCCTCGTCGCTTACCTCCAGCTTCTCCTCTATCTGAATCTTCTCCAGCACCAGCGACGTACGCACGCGCTTTTCGGCCTCGGCGCGGGACTGATCGCGCAACTGCGACATGTCCATGCCGGTCATCTTGACGTAGTCGTCCATTTTGATGCCCTGGAAACTCAGCTGATATTCAAACTCGGCCAGCATACGGTCAATCTGTTGCTCCACCATGCAGTCGGGCAGCTCGATGGTGGCGTTTTCCACCGCCAACGTAACCAGCGCGTCGCGCAGCTCGGTCTCTTCCTGGTTGTGGTTGGTCTCCTCCAGGCGCTTGCGGATGTCGGCGCGGTACTCGTCCAGCGTGTCAAACTCGCTGACGTCCTTGGCGAACTCGTCGTCCAGCTCGGGCAACTCTTTGGCCTTAATCTCCAACACCTTAATGTGGAAGACGGCCTCCTTGCCGGCCAGCTCGCTGGCATGGTATTCTTCGGGGAACGTGACGGTGATGTCCTTCTCTTCGCCGGCGGCCGCGCCGATGACCTGCTCTTCAAAGCCGGGGATAAAGCGGCCCGATCCGATTTCCAGCGACTGGTTTTGGGCGGTGCCGCCGTCAAAGGGCACGCCGTCCACCGCTCCGGCATAGTCCAGCATGATGCGATCTCCGTTTTCCACCGGGCGTTCCACGTCCACCCAGCGGGCGATGCGGTTGCGGGCGGCGTTGAGTTCGCCTTCGACCAGCTCGTCGGTGACGGGATAGGCCGGACGCTGACCTTTTAGGCCCTTATATTCGCCCAGCACAACATCGGGTTTTACCGTGACGGTAGCGGTGAACACAAAGTCCTTGCCGCTGCCCACGTCCACGATTTCCACCGAAGGACGGTCCACCGGGAAGATTTCCTGCTGGGCCACGGCGGCGTCGTAAGCCTCGGGCAACAGTATGTCCATGGCGTCTTCATAAAATACCGCTTCGCTATAGAAATTCTCGATGACCTTGCGCGGCGCCTTGCCCCGGCGAAAGCCCGGAATGGTAATCTGGGAGCGAATCTTCAAATACGCTTTATCCATCGCCTCGTCGAATTTTTCCGGCGGTACGCTGATGGTCAGCTTTACTTCGTTGGTTTTGGTCGATTCCACCGTTGCGTTCATATGTTTGTTAACCTCCATCAATCTTTCCGATTGCAAATGAATAGTTTTTACTCCTCTGGGGCATAAAGGCCCACACGGATCCATTATACAATACACTATCAAAATAATATATCACAGGATGCCGACTGACGCAATATAGCAGTTGTACACAGAGGATACCCGCCGGGCGCCGCTTCTGCTATAATCTGGTCATACGGAGGTGGGACATGGAAATTCGCGTCACGTATCTGGGGCACAGCGGCGTATTGGCCCAGCTGGGCGATACGGTACTGCTGTTTGACTATTACACCGGTGAGCTGCCCCGTGCGGCGTTTGCCCGGGCCAAACGCGCGCTGGTCTTTGCCAGCCACGCCCACGCCGACCATTATCAGCCGGCGGTGCATACGCTTACGCAGGATAATCCCGCCGCACGCTTCGTCTTCTCCAGCGATATTGA
>JAQVWW010000141.1 GCA_028709505.1 Eubacteriales bacterium | reverse complement strand
TTTTTTGTTGATATAATATTCGCTGTCGCCGTTGCGAAACACGCGCCGCACGATGCTGACCTCGGCATAGTCCACCGGCAGCGCACCGCTGGAGTTGTCCAGCGTCAGCGCCACCTCGCACCAGGAAAGGCTTTTGCGCCCGGCCGCGCCGCTGAAGATGATATCCTCCATGCGGCCGCCGCGCAGGGCCCGCGCATTCTGCTCGCCCAAAACCCAGCGCATGGCGTCGCCAATGTTGCTCTTGCCACTGCCGTTTGGGCCAACAATGCCGGTAATCCCTTCGTCAAACTGCACCTCGATGCGCTCGGCAAAGGATTTAAACCCGTACATTTCCAGTTTTTTCAGCTTCAAAGTGATTCACCTTTTGCTTTGATGGTTTCCAGCGCGGCGCGGGCGGCGGCCTGCTGGGCGGCTTTTTTGCTGCGGCCCTGCCCGTGGGATACCAGCGCCCCGTCCACCTCCAGCGCGACGGTAAAGACGCGGTCGTGGGGCGGCCCCTGTTCGCCGGTCAGCCGGTAGGCGATATGACGCTCGCCTTTTTTTTGCAGGCGTTCCTGCAGCGCCGTCTTATAGTCGCCCTTGACGCCGTCTTTGCCCACATTCTCCAGCGCTTTTTGCAGCAGGGGCAGGATAATCCTGTCCACCTCGGCAATGCCGCCGTCTAAAAAAATGGCGCCGGTTAACGCCTCAAAGCCGTCGGACAGGATGGAGGGCTTTTCGCGGCCGCCCAGCCGTTGGGTCCCCCGGCCGATGCGCATGCATTCCCCGATACCCAGTTGCCGCGCCATATCGCTAAGCGCCGGCTCGGACACGACGCTGGCCCGGGCTTTGGTCATCCTGCCCTCGCCCCAGGCGGGGTGTTGCAGATACAGCTGCCGCGTGACGACCAACTCGATGACGGCGTCGCCCAAAAACTCCAACCGCTCGTAGCAGGGCTCGTCGGGATATTCATTGGTGCGGGAGGCATGTGTCAATGCCTCCCGCAGCAGCAATGGGTTTTCAAAACGGTAAGCCAGGCGCTGCTGCAGCTGCTCAAGCTGCTGCTCGCCGGGCTGGCTGTCGTGATACAACGCGTTACTCCTTGTTGGCCTGAATGTACTTGACCGCGTCGCCGACGGTCTTGATGTTCTCCAGATCCTCATAAGGGAACTCCAGCCCAAATTCCGACTCGATGTTCATGATGATGCCCACGACTTCCACCGAATCGGCCTTCAGATCATCGCTGAGCGACGAACCCTCGGTGATGGTGGCCGGGTCCATTTCCAGTTGTTCGGCGATGATATCGCGCACTTTCTCAAATACCATGGGTGTTCCTCCTCAAAAATGATAGTATGATAGCCGCCGGTCCACGCCGGCAAAATTATGCTTTGGCTTCCAAGTCCCGCTTGATGCCCTCCACCACGCCGGCGCGCACCATCGTGGCGGCCTGCTTTAACGCGTTGGCAAAAGACAACGCCTTGGAGGAGCCGTGAGCCTTGACAACACAGCCGTCTATGCCAATGAGCGGCGCGCCGCCCACCTCGTTGTAGTCCAGCTTCTTCTTAATTTTCTTAAAGCTCTTTTTAAGCACCGCCGCCGCCAGTTTGTTGGGCAGCGACGCCATCATCTCTTCCTTGAGCAGGTCAAACAGGTAGATCATGGCCCCCTCGTAGGACTTAAGCACCATATTGCCGGCAAAGCCGTCGCACACCAGCACGTCGGCGTCGCCGTCGGGGATGTAGCGCGGCTCCAGATTGCCCACGAAGTTCAGACCTGATTCCTTAAGCAGTTTATGGGCCTCTTGATACAGCGGCGTGCCCTTCTCCTCTTCGGCGCCGTTGTTGATGAGCGCCACGCGCGGGTTATCCACGCCGTACATGTTCTTCATATAGACGGCGGCCATCTGGCCGAACTGCAACAGAAATTCGGGCTTACACTCGGCGTTGGCGCCGCAGTCGATGAGCATGGCGCCGCCGGCTTTCGTCGGGAAAACCGGAGCCAGAGCCGGGCGCTGGATGCCCTTGATGCGGCCGGCGCGAAACAGCGCGCCGGTTAAAAACGCACCGGTGCTGCCGGCGGATACCACCGCCTGCACGTTCTTTTCCTTAAGCAGGTCAAAGCAGACCAGCATCGAAGCGCCGCGTTTTTTGCGGATGGCGATGAGCGGATCCTCGCCGGTGTCGATGACGTCGGCGGCGTGCACGATTTCAAACCGTGCGGCGTCCTGCCCCAGATAGGCACGGATACGCTCCTGCTGCCCCACCAGCACCAGCTCCAGCGCTTCATCTTGGGCGGCGGCCATCCGAACGCCGTCCAGCATGGCGTCGGGCGCGTGATCCCCGCCCATGACGTCTACGGCAATGCGAACCTTATTTTCCATTTACACACCTCTTATCGGCAAATAAACCCATTAACTTAGCTACTAGTATAATCCCGAGGGCCGCTTTTTTCAACCGGGCTAGCCGTCAATTTCCCATACGCGGCTGGCGGTATCGGCCAGCGCCAGGCCCTTGTTGTTATCCAGCGCCCACTGGATGGACCAGCTGTTGGCAAAGAACAGCACCGGCCGGCCGGCGGCGTCGGCGGCGTACAGGCTACTGCTGGTCAAATGCAGCTTTTCCGCGTCGCCGGGGCAGGCGGTAATCCACCGCACAAACTTGTAGGGCAGCCCCTCCATGCGCACGTCCACGCCGTATTCGCCTTTGATACGGTAGGCGAACACGTCAAACTGCAGCACGCCCACGACGCCGATGATAAGCTCCTGCCGGCCGATATCCACCTGCTTGAACACCTGTATGGCGCCCTCCTCGGCCAGCTGGCTGACGCCTTTGACGAACTGTTTGCGCTTCATGCTGTCCATTGTGGCAACGCGCATAAAATTTTCCGGCGCGAACATCGGGATACCCTCGTAGGCAAAACGCCCGCCGCCGGTCAGCGTATCGCCCAGGTGGAATACGCCCGGGTCGAACAGCCCGATGATGTCGCCGGGATAGGCCTTCTCCACCACCTCGCGTTCGTTGGCCATAAACTGCTGGGGCTGCGCCATGCGCACCACCTGCCCCGTCTGCGACACGGTGGCGCTCATCCCCTTTTCGAACACGCCCGAGCACACGCGGATGAAAGCCAGCCTGTCGCGGTGGGCAGGGTTCATGTTGGCCTGTATTTTGAACACAAAAGCCGAAAACTCATCGCTTTCGGGCGCAATGACGCCGGTATCGGCCTTGCGACCCAGCGGCGACGGCGCCATACCCAGAAAATATTCCAAAAAGCTCTCCACGCCGAAGTTGTTCATGGCCGAGCCGAAAAACATCGGGCTTAACTCGCCGGCGGCCACGCGCTCGGCGTCCAGCGCCTCGCCGGCGCCGTCCAACAGTTCCAGGTCGCCGGCCAGCCGTCCGGCGTGATAATCGCCCAGCACCGCCTGGATGGCCGCGTCGTCCAGCCGGCCGCGGGTGGCGTCCACCGCCCTGGCGCCGTGGCTCTCGTCGCCGCGGAACAGCGCAACGCTTTGGGTTTTGCGGTCGTAAACGCCCTTAAAGTCGCCGTCCACGCCCACCGGCCAGTTCATCGGGCAGCAGTGGATACCCAGCACGTCTTCAATTTCACTCATCAAATCGAAGGGATCTTTGGCGGCGCGGTCCATCTTATTGACGAACGTAAAGATGGGGATGCCCCGCATACGGCAGACGTGGAACAGCTTGATGGTCTGCGGCTCCACACCGCGGGCGCCGTCGATGAGCATGACGGCGCTGTCAGCGGCCATCAGCGTGCGATACGTGTCTTCGCTGAAGTCCTGGTGGCCGGGTGTGTCCAGTATGTTGACGCGGTAGCCGGCGTAGTCGAACTGCATCGCCGACGACGTCACCGAAATGCCCCTTTGCTTTTCAATCTCCATCCAGTCGGACACGGCGTGGCGCGAAGCCTTGCGCGCCTTGACCGAACCGGCCAGATGGATGGCGCCGCCGTACAGCAGCAGTTTTTCGGTCAACGTCGTCTTGCCGGCGTCCGGGTGCGATATGATGGCGAAGGTTCTACGCCTTAATATCTCGTTGTTGGGGGCCTGAAGGATAGCCATACAATTACTCCTATTGGTGCGGTCTTAGAATTGATCTATTTTACTGTAATCTTGCCGTCCGCGTCAAGAAAGCCTGCGCCCGGCATAAAAAGCAGGCGCGGGACGAGCGCTTTGAAGGCTTCCCCGCGGCACACCGACATTCCGCTTAATGCTGCTTCCTTCCGGACCTGACATGGTTCACGGCGTCCAGTTGCACGGGACCCAAAAAGCGCTCGTCGCGCGCCTGATGGTGGCTATGATACACCAGTGCGGCGTCTTACGCAAGTATTTTGCGCCTTTATGCGGCAATTTATCGTTCGCGGCGCCGCATCGGCGCCGTTCGCGTGGTTGCTACATTTTTCGTTTGCCGGCTTTTAAAGCAAATGGGCTTGTGATATAATTGTCAAGTCAAATTATGCGTGCAACCGCAAAGGAGGAGTTCACATGCAGTATTCCAGAGAAGTGGAAGAGATGATATGCGTGGCCAAAGGCCCGAATCACGGCCCTGCCCCCATCCCCGAAGAGGGCCGCTGGGTTCAGGCCCGCGAGGTCAAAGATATATCCGGCTTTACCCACGGGGTAGGCTGGTGCGCACCGCAGCAGGGCGCCTGCAAGCTGTCGCTGAACATCAAGGACGGCGTCATCCAAGAGGCGCTGGTTGAGACGCTGGGCTGCTCGGGCATGACCCATTCGGCGGCGATGGCTTCGGAAATTCTGCCGGGCAAGACCATCCTGGAAGCGCTGAACACCGACCTGGTGTGCGATGCCATCAACACGGCCTTGCGCGAATTGTTCCTGCAGATCGTTTACGGCCGCAGCCAGAGCGCCTTCTCCGAGGACGGCCTGCCCATCGGTGCCGGCCTGGAA
>JAQVWW010000140.1 GCA_028709505.1 Eubacteriales bacterium | reverse complement strand
ATACGCGTGCACCATCGGCCCGCCTTTGGCCTGCCGGCGGACCGTATCCCCCGTACGCTCCACGCGGTTTATGCTGCCGCCGGGCAATGTTTTGTCGTTGCTTTCCATCGAGGTTCGCCCCCTTTTCCAATGACCGCGCGTGCGATTTTAAGCAAAGCCGCCGCCGGCCGAGCAATGGGTTTTGCAGCGTGCGGAGCTTTTTTAGCGATCCCGACTAAGGAAGGTTTTTTGCCGTGTAAAAGGCCGCCGCATCAAGCGGTGCGCGTCAAGAAAGGCCGGGCGGAAAGCAGTCAGCGCTCTTTTTTAGATAATTCCGCCCATAGCAAGTACGCAAAGCCCGCCAGCAGACTCATGCCGCTAAGCACCAACAAAGGCGTGCCCACATACGTTAATCCGGCTTCAAACAACGAACGATCCCACGACGTAACCTGCGATAGGAAGATGGCCGCCGCCACATATCTTGTAGAAAATAACAGCGCCGCTATCAGGCAAAACACAGCGCCTACGCCTCTTTTGCTCATGGTAAGCTCCTTTCAAATTCCAATACATCCGTACATGCCCACTTTATCATCGATTGCCGCCTTGTCAACGGCGCCCTGCCAATTTCCGCGCGTAAACGCACGAGAGAGCAGCCGACGCACAATAAATTTTCGGGGCAGCGCAGGGCAGAGCCCGGCCGGCCGTGCAAAACCGGCGCCGCTTGGATAAAAACAGCGATACCGCCCGCCGACGATATCGCTGTTTGCTTTTGGTATGGCCGAGCAAACCGAAGCTCGTTTAGGCAGTCTCGACGGCGCTGTCGGCCTGCAGGTGCAGCAGCTCCACCGCCTGCTCGCGCATCTTGTACTTGAGGATTTTGCCGGCGGCGTTCATCGGAAAGCTGTCCACAAAGGCGACGTAACGCGGCGTCTTGTGCTTGGCCATGTGCGACGATACGAAATCCTTGATTTCCTGCTCGGTGGCCTCTTGACCGGCCTTTAAGACGACGCAGGCCATGATCTCCTCGCCGTACTGCTTGTCGGGCACGCCGATGACCTGCACGTCGGACACCTTAGCGTGCGTATAGATGAAGTCCTCGATCTCCTTAGGGTAGATGTTTTCGCCGCCGCGGATGATCATATCCTTGATGCGGCCGGTGATCTTATAGTTGCCGGTCTCGTCGCGCCGGGCCAGATCGCCGGTGTGCAGCCAGCCGTATTCGTCGATGGCGGCGGCGGTGGCTTCGGGCATCTTATAGTAGCCCTTCATGATGTTATAGCCGCGGGCGACGAACTCGCCGTCGACGTTGTCAGGCAGGTCGCGCCCGGTCTCGGGGTCTACAATCTTGCATTCGACGCCGTACATGGCGCCGCCCACGGTGCTGACGCGCACGTCGATGGAGTCGGTGGCCTTGCTCATCGTGCAGCCCGGCGACGCCTCGGTCTGGCCGTATACGATGCAGATTTCCGACATGTTCATCTTCTCCAGCACGTCCTGCATTACCTTGACCGGGCAGGGGCTGCCGGCCATGATGCCGGTGCGCATGTGGCTAAAGTCGGTGCCGGCAAAATCCGGATGGTTCAGCATGGCGATGAACATCGTGGGCACGCCGTGAAAGGCGGTGACTTGCTGCTGATGAATACAGGCTAAGCCCTTGGCCGGTGAGAAAGCCGGGATGGGCAGCATCGTCGTGCCGTGCGTCATGGCGGCGGTCATGGCCAGCACCATGCCAAAGCAGTGGAACATGGGCACTTGAATCATCAGCCTGTCGGCGGTGGACAGATCCATGCAGTCGCCGATGGTCTTGCCGTTGTTGACGACGTTATAGTGCGTCAGCATGACGCCCTTGGGAAAGCCGGTGGTGCCCGACGTGTACTGCATGTTGCACACGTCGTGGGCGTTGAGCGCGGCGGCGCGGCGGTGCACTTCTTCGATGGGCACGCGCTGGGCCAGCGCCAGCGCTTCGTCCCACGTGTAACAGCCGGCCTGGCGCGATTCTACGGTGATAACGTTGCGCAAAAAGGGCAGGCGGCGGCTGTGCAGCGGCCGTCCGGGCGCAAGCTCGGCCAGTTCCGGGCACAGCTCGCGGAGAATGCCCACATAATCCGAATCCTTAAAGCCGTCTATCATGACCAGCGTGTGCGTGTCCGACTGGCGCAGCAAATATTCGGCTTCGTGGATTTTATAGGCGGTGTTAACGGTGACCAGCACGGCGCCGATCTTCGTGGCCGCCCAGAACGTGATGAACCACTGGGGCACGTTGGTGGCCCAGATGGCCACATGGTCGCCGGTTTTGACGCCCAGCGCGATGAGCGAGCGGGCAAAGGCGTCCACGTCGTCGCGGAACTGGGCGTAGGTGCGCGTATAATCCATCGTCGTATAGCCAAAGGCCTGCTGGTCGGGGAACTCGTCCACCATGCGATCCAGCACCTGCGAGAAGGTCAAGTCGATGAGGTGCTCCTTGGGCCATACGTATTTGCCGGTTTTGGCGCGGTTGTCGTACAGGCGGTGGGATTCCACCGGCTTATCCATAAACTGGCTCATGTAGTTGGCAAACTGCGGGAATACGACGCCGGGATCGCTTAAATCCGGCGCGTAGCGCTTGATCCACTCCAGCGAAATGTAGCCGTCATAATTGATGGAGCGCAACGCGCGCATCAGCGCGCACAGCGGCAAATCGCCTTCGCCCATGACGCGGTAGGACACCTGGCCGTCTTGCATCACCGAGTCTTTAATGTGCGTATACTTGATGTAAGCGCCCAGGTTTTGCACCGTCTGTTCGGGGCTTTCGCCGGCGAAGCGGTACGGGTGGTGCAAATCCCACAGCGCCGCCACGGCGTCGCTGGCCGCGTCGTCCAGCAGGCGGCGCAGCCGGGCGGTATCGGTATAGACGCCGTTGGTTTCAACCAGCAGCGTCACGCCGCGTTCCTCGGCATAAGGGGCCAGCGCGCGCAGCGCACAGAGTATCTGCGCGTCGTCCACTTCGCCCTGCACGTCGGCGGTGCGGTCGGCCAGAATACGGATATACGGCGTGCCCAGCTCGTGGGCCAGGTCGATGTACTCAAAAATCTCGCGGCGGGTTTCGTCGGCGCGGTGGGCGTAGCGCAGCGCGCAGCCGGTGGACAGGCACGGGATCTCCAGCCGCAGCCGGCGCAGCAGCGCGACGGTCTTGGGCAGCGTATCCTTGCGAAACGGCGGCGCGTGTACCGAGAAGATATCGTCGCCCAGCCCGCGCATCTCGATGCCGTCAAAGCCAAAATCCTTGGCCATCGAGTAGATGTCCGACCAGTCAAAGTCCGGGCAGCCCAGCGTGGAAAAAGCCAGTTTCATGTTGTTTTCCTCCTCGTTTTTGCCGGGGAAAACAAAAAAGCTTTCCTCTCCGGCTTTGTGCAAGAGACGAAAGCATAACTTCCGCGGTACCACTCTTCTTGGTATGGACAATCCACACCCACTTTACGGCATCCAACAATGCCCTCCGGGGATAACGGGAGGAAACCCGTCCGCGCCTACTAGAATACTCGTTCAGCCGGCCGCTCGGGGGCCAGTATTCTCCGCTTTACGTACTGCCTTGCACCCGGGCGGCAGCTCTCTGGAGCGTAAAGGGCGGAGGTTTCTCCCCGTCATCGCGTTTAAAGTAATTTCTAATTTACCATATTCCGCCGTGGCTGTCAACCTGAAAATCAAACAATAAGCGCGGCGTAAAACCCTTTGCTTTGGGCGGCGTCGGCGCGGCAAAAAATTGCCCCCGACCCACCATTAAAAGGCCGGCCCTAAAAAACCCTTCTTTCCTTCAAGAAGGGGATTCCAAAGGGGTGCGCCCCTTTGGCGAGGGTGTCGCCCGCGCGGCAATCTGGTGGCCAGGCATTTTGGAGGTGCTACCTTCAACCCACCATAAAAAGCCGCCGGCCCTTAAACCCGTCTTTTCCTCAAGAAGGGGATTCCAAAGGGGTGCGCCCCTTTGGCGGGGGTGTCGCCCTCGCGGCAATCTGGTAACCAGGTATTTTGGAGGGTGCTACCTTCAACCCGCCATTAAGGGCCGCCGGCCTCTAAAACCCCGTCTTTTCTCAAGAAAGGGATTCCAAAGGGGCGCGCCCCTTTGGCGGCACCCTCGCAACAACCTCCCCTTTTCATGCAGCAAACAAAAAAGCCGCGGCAATCTGCCGCGGCCTTAGTTGGGTTTGGTATAGGGGGTTCCCGGTGCTTACTGGCCGCTGGCGGCCTTGAAAGCCGTCCAGGCCTTTGTGTGCGCTTCTTCAGCCTGGGCGCCGACGGTCTGAATCATCTCCATCTTGCCCTTGTCAAAGCCTTCGGGCAGCGTCAGGAATTCCTTATAGGCGTCGTCGATGAGCCCATCGGCGGCCTGGTTGGTGCAGTAGTAGCCCAGCCACTCAAAGCACTGGGCCGACACTTCGGGCCTCAGAATGTAATCGATGAACCGGTAGGCGGCGTCGGCATGGGGCGCCTTGGACGGAATGAAGTTGGCCATGATACCAAAGCCGATTCCTTCAGTGGGGAACACCACCTTAAGGTCGGGGTTGGCCAGCTTGGCGGCGGTGACCTGCGACGTGTACATAACGGCGGCGCTGATTTCGCCCGAGATCAGGTCGTCCTGGATGTTATCGTCCTTGATCAGGCGGATGTTGGGCGCCAGTTCCAGCAGCTTTTGCCCGGCGGCGCCGATGACGGCGATATCCTGCGTGTTGTAGCTCTCGCCCAGTATTTTAAGGGCAAGGCCGTTGATGACGCGGTAGTTGGCAATGATGCCGATGCTGTCCTTGAGCGACGGGTCGAACAAGTCCGCATAGCCGGTGATATCCAAATCTACGGCCAGCGGGTCGTATACGATGGTCTGCACGCCGGCGCCGTAGGGTACGGTGTATTCGTCTTGGGGGTCGTAGAACTGCCCCTGATAGAGGGGGTTGATGTTAGCATAGTTGCTCAG
>JAQVWW010000139.1 GCA_028709505.1 Eubacteriales bacterium | reverse complement strand
TTTCGGTGGCGCCGCCCGACGGGCATCTGCTGCAGTATCTGTCGCAAAACGGTGTGAAGGTTACGGCCATCGGGAAAATCAGCGATATTTTCGCCGGCAGCGGCGTTACGCGCAGCGTGGAAGCCCATGGCAACGCCGAGGTCATGCAGGCGCTTATGGCGGGCGCATGTGACGGCGATACCGGCTTTTTTATGGCCAATCTGGTGGATTTCGACATGGTATACGGTCATAGGCGGGATGTGCGCGGCTTTGCGGCGGCGCTGGAAGAGGCCGACCGCTTTTTGCAGCGCTTTTGCGCGGCGTTGGGCGAGAATGACTGGCTCATCGTCACCGCCGATCACGGCTGCGATCCAACTTTTACCGGCACCGATCACACGCGCGAGTATACGCCGGTGCTGCTGTGGAATAAGACGTTGCAAGCCGGGTATCACCTGGGCACCCGCCACGGCTTTACCGGCATTGCCGCCACCGTGGCGCAGCTGTTTGGCCTGCCCCACCGCCAGTACGGTGAATCTTATAGAAACGAGGAGGAAAATCTATGACAAGTTTGGAAACCACCGCCGCCTTTATCCTATCCAAAGCGAAGCAGCCACCCAAAGTAGCCGTTGTGTTGGGCTCGGGCCTGGGCAATCTTTCGTCGATGATGCGGGTGGATTGCGAAATTCCGTACACCGAGATTCCCGGCTTTGTCTCTTCCACCGCCGTGGGTCACGCCGGCAAGCTGTTGCTGGGCGACGTCTCGGGCATACCCTGTGCCGTAATGAGCGGCCGCTTTCACCTGTACGAAGGCTATAGCGCCGCGCAGGTGGCCTATCCCATCTACGCGCTGGCCAAGGCCGGCGTGGAGAAGCTGATACTCACCAACGCCGCCGGCGCCGTCAACACACAGTTTGCGCCGGGGGACTTAATGCTGATAGAGGATCATATCAACCTGATGGGCGTCTCGCCCATCGTCGACGAATATTGCCAGCAGATGGGTATCCGTTTTGTCGATATGTCCAAGGCCTATACGCCGGCGCTGCTGCAAAAGGCGGCGCAGGTGGGCCGGGAGATGGGAATTTTGCTGCGCCGGGGCGTCTATACGATGTTCCTGGGCCCGCAGTTTGAGACACCGGCTGAAATCCGCATGGTACGTTTGCTGGGAGGCGACGCGGTGGGCATGTCCACAGTGCCCGAGACCATCGCCGCCAGCCACTGCCGGCTGCAGGTGCTGGGTATCTCGTGCATGACCAATATGGCGGCGGGCATACTCGATCAGAGCATCACGCACGAGGAGGTGCTGGAAACCGGCAAGCGCGTGGAGGACAAGATGATGAAGCTGCTGCATACGCTGATACCGCTGCTGTAAACGCCGGTATACCGCCGTCCGCAGCGAAGTTTGAACAGCAAATAAAAAGGGCCGGTATGCCCATACCGGCCCTTTTGGCTGCGCTGTGCTTAGGCAATGGCCCGCAGCTTTAACTGTTGCACCAGCCGCCTAAACTGCGGCACGATGGCCAGCAACAGGCAGATGATGGTTTCGGGCAGCATGTAGGAGCCGTTGTAGAGCAACGAGTAAACGAAAGGCGACTGCCCTTGGGCGGCGTACATGTAGAAGAACAGATAACCCGACAGGAAATGCACGACAAACCGTACAAACGATGCCACGACGATGCCCACGAGGAACTGTGTGTAGTTTTTGCGGAACAGCCCACACAGCCCCAGCAGCGCAAAGGGAAAGATATAGTCCAGCAGGAACTGGAACGGATGAATGACGTACGCACCCTGCACCAGCTGCAGCATGCCGTGGATAAGACCCGCCGCCAGGCCGGGCACCGCTCCGTACAGATAGGCGAACAGCAAAATGGGCAGCATCGATGCCGGCGTGATGCTGCCGCCGTTGGGCAGCCGGTAAAGCGTGATGCACGACAGCACAAAGCTTACCGCCACGCACAGCGCGCCGGTGGAGAGCATGCCGGCGGTCATTTTTTGGTTGCGCAGCAGCAGTACGATAGCGGCGATGGAAATGACGCAAAACACCACCGCCCAAAACCAGGGGCTGTACAAAAACCGGCCGGCCGTCGTCAACCCGCCGTCTTCGGGGCTTTCGGGCAAAATCTGCGGGATGCCCGCCGCCACCAGCACGGCTATCACCAGCAACCCCACGGCGCTTAAAATCAGCGCCGGCCTGCCCCTTTGCGCGTGGCGAGACAACAGCATCAGCCCCGCCGCCAGCAGCACGCCCGCCGCCAGAATAGCCCACGTAATGGCGGGCAGTTCCTGCAAACCTTCAACCAGCGTTACAAAATATTTTGACATAAAAAAATCTCCCTTTAACCGCCGGGAGATGCTTAAAAAAGAATTGCTGTACATGTATGGTGCAGGCAATTCACTTCGCTTCCCTACGCGAGCATTAACTCACAGGTTCGAGGGGTTGGCGCCGAAACGCCTCTCAGCAAAAAGCTCCCCCAGCGGTCAATTTTATGGTATTATATTAGCATCGCCAGCAAGTGCTGTCAAGACAGGGGAGAGACAATGAGCCACTTTTTTGCCTATATGGCGCGGATGAAGAACATTTTCCGCTGGAGCCTGATGCGCAACACCCGGCCTGAGAACATCCAGGAGCACAGCCAGCAGGTGGCTATGATTGCCCACGCGCTGGGCGTCATACGCAACCAGCTCTACGGCGGCAGTGTGGACTTGGAGAAGGTGCTGGCATTGGCCGTCTACCACGAGGCCGGCGAGGTGATAACCGGTGACTTGCCCACGCCCATCAAGTATTTTAACCCTAAGATATCCGACGCCTACCGCGAGATAGAGGCCTATGCCTGTGAAAAGCTGCTGTGCATGCTGCCCACCGAGCTGCATGCCGTCTACCAGCCGCTGCTTTTGCAGACGCCCAGCCCCGAACGCGCGCTGGTCAAAGCCGCCGACCGCATCAGCGCTTACGCCAAATGCATGGAGGAGCTGCGGGCCGGCAATACCGAATTTGAACGGGCCGCCGCATCGGTCAAACAGACCATCGATGCGCTGGACTTGCCCGAGGTGACCTATTTTATGAAGACATTCCTACCCAGCTTTGAACTGACGCTGGACGAATTGAATTAGACATGGAGTAACCGATGAAGAAAGAACTGGATTTTTTGCTGCAGGATAACCAGCGCGGCGCGATGCAGCACATAAAAGAGCTTTTGGCTGCACAGAACAAGAAATATCACATCCACACCTACGGCTGCCAGATGAACACGCACGATTCGGAAAAACTGGCCGGCCTGCTGGAGGAAATGGGCTATTTGCCCGCCGACGACCCGAAGGACGCCGACCTGATACTGTTAAACACGTGCTGCGTACGCGACCATGCCGAGGTAAAGGTGCACGGCAACTTAGGCGCGCTCAGCGTACATAAAAAAAGCCGCCCCGGCGTCATCTTGGGCGTATGCGGCTGCATGATGCAGCAGGAGGGGGCCGCCGCCGAGCTGGTGAGCCGCTTTCCCCAGGTGGATTTGGTGTTCGGCACCCATAACGTGCACGAGCTGCCTACGATGCTGTATCAGGTGCTTTCGGGCCGGGGTAAGGCGGTGGAAATATCAAATGACGTTCAAGGCGCCGTGATAGAGCGTATGCCGGTGCGCCGCAATGAAGCGCAAAGCGCCTGGGTCACCATCGCGTACGGCTGCAACAATTTCTGTACCTACTGTATTGTGCCCTACGTGCGCGGCAGGGAACGCAGCCGAACACCCCAGGCTATCTTGGAAGAGATCAAAGCGCTGGAAGGGCAGGGGGTTAAAGAAATCACGCTGCTGGGCCAGAACGTCAACTCCTACGGCAAAGATATCGACGGCATGCGCTTTGCGCAGCTGCTTTTGGCCATCGAGCGCGAGACGTCTCAGCTTATGCGCATTCGCTTTATGACGTCGCACCCGAAAGACCTTTCCGACGAGCTCATCGACGTGATGGCATCGTCAAGCAAGGTCTGCAAGCAGCTGCACTTGCCGGTGCAGTCGGGCAGCGATGGCATCTTAGCCAAAATGAACCGGCGTTATACGCGGCGGGATTATCTGCTGCTGGTGGAGAAGCTGCGCCATGCCATGCCGGATATCGGTCTTTCCACCGACGCCATTGTGGGTTTCCCCGGCGAAACCGACGAAGATTTCGCCCAGACGCTGGAGTTGTTCGCCCAGGTGCAGTTTGTATCGGCCTATACGTTCCAGTATTCGCCGCGCCGCGGCACGCCGGCAGCCCGTATGGACGCCCCGATCAGCGCCGCCGTCAAAAAGGAGCGCTTAGCCCGGCTTAACACGCTGCAAAAAGAAATATCCGCACACGTGCATCAGCGCATGGTAGGCAAGACGGTAACCGTGCTGGCCGACGGCTTTAACCCACGCAGCACAAACATGGTGCAGGGCCGCTGCGACGAAGGGTATAAGGTGACATTCCCCGGCACGGTACAGAGAATCGGCACGCTTACGCCGGTCACCATCACCAAAGCCCGGATGGCCTCGCTGCTGGGCGAACCCAACTAAGGAGAGTGCCATGGCCAAACCGAAGCTATCCCCGATGATGCAGCAGTATATGAGCCTCAAAGAGCAGTATCCCGACGTACTGCTGTTCTTTCGGCTGGGCGATTTTTATGAAATGTTCTTTGACGACGCCGTGCTGGTTTCCCGCGAGCTGGAATTGACGCTAACCGGCCGCGATTGCGGCATGCAGCAGCGTGCTCCCATGTGCGGCGTGCCTTTCCACGCCGTGGATACCTACGTCAACCGGCTGCTGGAAAAGGGCCATAAGGTGGCTATCTGCGAGCAGATGACCGATCCCAGCCAATCCAAGGGCCTCGTGGAGCGCGATGTCGTGCGCATCATCACGCCGGGTACCATCATTGAAAGCTCCATGCTGGATGAGAAGGCCAATAACTATCTGCTTTCGCTGTTCCACGCCGGCGATATGCTGGGGCTGGCGTATACGGACG
>JAQVWW010000138.1 GCA_028709505.1 Eubacteriales bacterium | reverse complement strand
CGCTGAAAGCCGCGGGCTTTAAAAAGCCCGTAATAGACGCCGTTTTCATCCAGACCGATGACGGGCTTAATGTCCAGCAGTTGCCCCAGCGTGCCTTCCACGCGGCCGATACGGCCGCCTTTTTTTAAATATTCCAGCGTACGCACGACAAACATACCCAATATGCCCTCGCGCATCGTCTGTAAATGCTTCAGGATAGTCGCAACATCCCAGCCCTGCCGCACGCCCTGGACGGCTTCCAGCACCAGATAGCCCTGCTCAAAGGACAGCGCCCGCGAATCGTACACGTGTACGCGCAGCTGCGTAAAATCGGCGCTCAACATCTCCACCATATTCTTGGTGCCCGAAAGGCCGCTGGATATGGCCACGTAGATGACGTCGGTATAGCCCTGCGCCGCCAGATTTTTCAACAGATCCAGCACATCTTTGGTGTGGGGCAGCGAAGTCTGCGGCATCTCGTCGTCCAGCCGCGCATAGACCTCTTCGGCGGTGATCTCAATTCGGTCGCGATACTCGCCGTCCCGGAACAAGATCCGCAGCGAAAGCATGGGGATGCCGTGCTCCCGCAGCATCTCATCGGGCAGATCGCAGCCCGAATCGGTAATAATGGCAATTCTATTCTGGCACATGGGGCCCCCTTTTATCGATGGCACGATTGGTACCTAGTAATCAAAACTATGTTGTGTGTATAGAATATCACGCATGGCTGCCAAAAACAACGTAGGATCGGTGAAACATTGGTGAAAGATTGAAACGATTTTTTTTTTACGGTATAATAACCTCACCCGCTGACGAAATCGCAGGTTTTTAAGCTGCCCCGAGGATCGGGTATCATCCGGGCGGAAGGACAGGCAGATGAAACAAAACGAATCTAAAAATTCGGCGCAGCCCGAACAGCATCGGGACGTGCGCGCCCAGGTGGAGCGGCTGGCTGACGACATTGCCGCGCTGGGGCTGGTGGACTTGGCCGATATCCCCAAAATTGGGCTGTATATGGAGCAGGTCACTTCCTTCTTTGACGATATGTTGCAAGATGCTTGCCGCAACCCCGATGAAAAGATACTGACCAAGACGATGATCAACAACTACACCAAGGAAGGGATACTGCCCCGCCCGGTTAATAAGAAGTACGACCGCGAGCATATGATCAAGCTGGCGTATATCTTTATGCTCAAGCAGACGCTGGCGCTGCAGGACATCAAGCCGTTGCTGGACACGATGGACAAAGGCGGCCCGCTGGAAGGGGTCTATCAGGCCTATCTGGAGCTGGTGGACGAAGGACGGGTGCTATACCGCCGCCAGATGCGCGAGCGGCTGACGCAGGTAGAGGATAAGCTTCGGCAAAAGGGCATGCAGAGCGCGGAAAATCTTGAGTTTCTGCTGGTGATGCAGCTGATGGGTGAGGCCATGTGGCATAAGCTGCTGGCCGGCCGTCTGCTGGATGAACAGGCGCAAGCCAAACGGGAGAAGGGTTAACAAACATGGCAAAGGGCGGCGAAAAGACGCTGGTATACAACCGCCGGGCGCGGCATGAATATTTTATTGAAGAGACCTACGAGGCCGGCATCGAGCTTTTTGGCACCGAGGTCAAATCGCTGCGGCTGGGCAAAGCCAATATGGCCGACGCCTACGCCGAGGTGCGGGACGGGCAGTTGTGGGTACAGGGCATGCACATTAGCCCTTACGAAAAAGGCAACATCTACAACCGCGATCCGGTGCGCAGGCGCCGGCTGCTGATGCACAAGCGCGAGATTATGCGGTTGATGGGCCAGACCCAGCAAAAGGGATATGCGCTTATTCCGCTGCGGCTGTATCTGAAGGATTCGCTGGTAAAGGTGGAGCTGGCGCTGGCCCAGGGTAAAAAGCTGTACGACAAGCGCGCAACCCAGGCCGAACGGGACGCCAAGCGCGATATGGAGCGGGCGTTCCGCCGGGATCAGATGCAATAACGGGAGGATGTATGCAAACCCTGCAGACGCAGCGGCTGGTGCTGCGCGATTGGACGCTGGACGACCTGGAATCCTTCTATAACTATTCCAAAAACCCCAACGTGGGGCCCAACGCCGGCTGGCCGCCGCATCAGAGCATGGACGAGTCCGAGAAGATACTGCGCCGGTTTATGGAGCAGCAGGAGTGCTGGGCCATCGCCTTGAAAGAGAAGCCCGGCGCCGTCGGCTCGCTGGGTATACACCGCGATACTAAGCGCGACAGCGTCTCCACGAAGATGATAGGCTATGTGCTGGCCGAAGAGCATTGGAACCGGGGGCTGATGACCGAGGCGGTGCGCCGGGTGCTGCGGTACCTGTTTGACGAGACCGATACGCTGCAGGTCACTTTCTATCACTACGACTTTAACCAGCGTTCGCGGCGGGTTATCCAAAAGTGCGGCTTTCAGTACGAGGGCACGCTGCGCCAGGCGTCGGTGCTGCCTGACGGCACGCTGTGCGGCGACGTGTGCTATTCCATCACCAAGGAAGAGTACCTGGCCCTAAACGAAAAATCGTAAAAGGCTAAGCTTATAAAAAGCGGGCGGTGGCATAACCGGCCTCTGTTTTTGCGCTGGGGGATGGAGAGGGCCTTATGAAGAGCGGGCTATGGTCGCGTAATTTTACCATATTGACGTTGGGGACCGTCATCTCCATGCTGGGCAACGCGGTATCCGGCTTTGCCATCGGGCTTATGGTGCTGGACTATACCCATTCCACCTTTCTGTACGCGCTGTTTATGGTGGTGTACAGCATTCCCAAAATTGTGATTCCGCTGTTTGCCGGGCCATATCTGGACAGATTCTCCCGCAGGCGCATGATTTATACACTGGATTTTATCTCGTCGGGTATTTATCTGGGCTTGTTCTTCCTTATCAGGCAGAATCTCTTCCATTATGGTCTGTTTCTGGTTCTAACACTGTTTGTGGGCGCTATTGACAGTATCTATATGGTGGCCTATGACAGCCTGTATCCCAACCTCATCAGCCCCGGGAACTATTCCAAAGCCTATTCGGTAGCCAGTATGATTTACCCGCTGGCGTCGTTTATGGTACCGGTGGCGTCGCTGGTGTACGCACAGTTTGGCAGCGTGGCGCCACTGTTTCTGTTCAACACCGTCACATTCTTCATAGCCGCCTGTTTTGAAACTCAAATCCGCGTGGATGAACCGCACATCCACACCAATAGCGGGCTGGGGTTCAACTTTACCCGGTACCGGGAGGATTTCCGTGAGGGAATCCGCTATATTTGGGCGGAAAAAGGGTTGCTGGTTATCACGGTTTACTTTTTCGTTTCGGCCTTCTCTAACGCCGGCGCCCAGACCATGCTGCTGCCCTTCTTTAAAAATCATCCCCAGATGTTCCCAAACCTGGGCATCGATATGGTGACGCTTTATACGCTGGTCACCGGCCTGGGCCTGATGGGCAGGCTGGTTGGCGGCGGTTTGCATTACAGGCTGAAGTTCCCGACGGGGAAGAAATTTGCCATTGCGCTGAGCGTCTATTTTATCATCACGATATTGGACGGCATCGACTTGTTTCTGCCGCTGCCGATGATGATGGCGGGCTTCTTTCTGGCGGGCATTTTTGCAGTCACATCCTACAATATTCGCATTGCTTCCACCCAGGCGTATGTACCCGATCAAAAACGCGCCCGGTTTAACGGTGTGTTCCAGATGGTCAATGCCGCCGGCGGTATTCTGGGGCAGCTTAGCGCCGGAGCGGCCGCAGAAGTGCTCAACGAGCGGCTGGTGGTGTTGATGTGGATGAGTATTACGCTATTGGCGGTGTTGTTCGTCATGTATCCCGGCAGGCATCACGTGGCTAAGATCTACAACCGGGAAATATAGAAAGCCAAACAAAACCCGTTGTATTCCGACGGCTGACACACATGCCGTTGGGCCAGGAACCATACTTTATAACGAGAAAATCCAGACACAGAGGAATGATAGTCTGGCCCTGCGCAAAGCGCCCAGGGCCAGATTTTTATGCTTCCCCGCAAAACAAAAGCTCCCTGCCACGATTATGCGCCAGGGGAGCATAGTTTCTTCTGTTACGATACCGGGGAGGAAATCTTTCCGAATATCATCCTGCCCGCCGAAGTCTGCAGCGCGCTGGTCACGACGATGGACACTTCGTCGCCGATGAACGACGCCGCACGCTCCACGACGATCATCGTGCCGTCGTTTAAATATGCCACGCCCTGGCCCGGCTCCTTGCCGGCCTTGATGATGCGCACCGTCATCGGCTCGCCGGGCAGCACCACCGGCTTTATGGCGTTGGCCAGGTCGTTGATGTTCAGCACCGTGATGTTGTGCACCTTGGCCACCTTGTTCAGGTTAAAATCGTTGGTCAGTACGATGCCGTGCAGCTGCGACGCCATGCGCAGCAGCTTTTCATCCACATCCTGCAGGTCGTCATAGTCCAGCAGCTCCACCTCCACCGGGCGGGAAAGCTCGTTTTGCAGCCGGGCTAAAATATCCAGTCCCCGCCGGCCGCGGGAGCGCTTTAAGTCGTCCTCGGAGTCGGATATGGCACGCAGCTCGTTGAGCACAAAATGCGGCACCACCAGCTTGCCTTCGAGAAAGCCGGTCTTGCAGATATCGTAAATGCGGCCGTCGATGATGACGCTGGTATCAAGAATCTTAATGAGCGAAGATTCGCTGTATACGGGGGCATCGGCTTCGGCGCCGCGGCGGGTAAAATGCTGCACCAGCTCACGCCGGCGCGTGGCAAAATAGTGGGCGAAAAAATAGCCCAGCACCACGTACAACAGCACCGACAGCGTGATGCTCAGCCAGGCAAAGCGCACCATCTGCGTCAGCTGAGACAGCATAAAAGCGATGAAAAGGCCAATGGCCAGCCCCGCCGTGCCGGCTACAAAGTCGGCGATGGGCATATTGCGCACGGCGGCCTCGGCCTTGTCAAACAGCGCCGCAAACGGATCCGAATAATAGATGCCCAGCAGCAGCCCGG
>JAQVWW010000137.1 GCA_028709505.1 Eubacteriales bacterium | reverse complement strand
CTCCCGCTTGCTGCGGGCGCGCACATAGGCCAGCGTGATGTCGTCCACCGGAAAGATGCCGTTCTTGGCGCCGGCCTCAATGGCCATGTTGGCCATGCACAGCCTATCGCTGATGCCCAGATGGGCGATGCCGTCGCCGGTGAACTCCATCGAACGGTACAGCGCACCCTCGACGCCGATTTTACCGATGATGTGCAGGATGATATCCTTGCCGCCCACCCATTTGCCCGGCTTGCCGGTCAGCTTAAACTGAATCGCCGACGGCACCTTAAACCACGCCTTGCCGGTGGCCATGCCGGCGGCCATGTCGGTGGAGCCTACGCCGGTGGAGAAGGCGCCCAGCGCGCCGTAGGTGCACGTGTGGCTGTCGGCGCCGATGACCAAGTCACCGGGGATAACCAATCCCTTTTCGGGCAGCAGCGCGTGCTCCACACCCATCTCGCCTACGTCGAAAAAGTGGACGATACCCTCTTTGCCGGCAAATTCGCGGATCTGCTTGCTCTGTTCGGCAGCCTTGATGTCCTTATTGGGCGTAAAATGGTCCAGCACCAGCGCAATCTTCTCGTTGTTGAACACGCAGTCGCAGCCGGCCTTCTCAAACTCGTTGATGGCCACCGGCGACGTGATGTCGTTGCCCAGCACCAGGTCCAGATCGGCCATGATAATTTCGCCGGCCGTTACGCTGTCCCTGCCGCAGTGGGCGGCCAGTATTTTTTGTGACATTGTCATGCCCATCTTGATTCCTCCCAGCATAGCTTATATTCGATGGAGTCCACCAGCGCCGCGAAGCTGGCTTCTATAATATCCGACGACGCGCCGACGGTGGTCCACTCGCGGTTGCCGTCGGAGCTGACGATGAGCACGCGCACGCGTGAGCCGGTGGCCTGCCCCGTCTCCAGCATGCGCACCTTATAGTCGGTCAGGTGCACGTCGCTCAGCGCCGGGTAGAACACGCCTAACGCCTTGCGCAGCGCCTGATCCAGCGCGTGCACCGGGCCGTTGCCCAGCGCGGCGGTGATTTCTGTGTTGCCGCCCACGTCCACCTTTACCATGGCGTTGGCGGTCATGTCGCCTTCGGGCGGCGGAAACTCGCCAAATGTCTTATACATAATAAGCTTAAAATGCGGCTCAAATTTACCCAGCACGCGCTTGACCAGCAGCTCAAAGCTGGCGTCGGCGGCCTCGTACTGATAGCCTTCATGCTCGCGCTCCTTGAGCGCTTCGAGAATACGCGCCGTCTGGGGGCTGTCTTTGGTCAGCTCCGGCGCCACTGCGTTTAGCTTCAGCAGCACCGCCTGCTTGCCCGACACTTCCGACAGCAGGAAGCGGCGCTTGTTGCCCACCCACTCCGGGTCGATGTGCTCAAAGGAGCGCGGGGTTTTGCTGACGCCGTCGATGTGCATGCCGCCCTTGTGGGCAAAGGCGCTGGAGCCGGTGAAAGGCTTGCCGTCGCCCACCGGCATGTTGCAGATCTCCGACACTTTACGCACGCTGTCGTACAGGCGGCTCATGTGGCCGGTCATGGCCTGGTAGCCCATCTTCAGCTGCAGGTTGGGCAATATGACGCTCAGGTCGGCATTGCCGCAACGTTCGCCGATGCCGGTAAACGTACCCTGCACGTGCCGCGCGCCGGCCTTGACCGCCAGCAGCGAGTTGGCCACGGCGCAGCCGGCGTCGTTGTGGCAGTGCACGCCCACCTTTTTATCGGCAAAGCGCGCGCAGACGGCCTGCGTAATTTCGTAAATTTCCAGCGGCAGCGCGCCGCCGTTGGTGTCGCACAGGCACAGCGTGCCGGCGCCGCCGCGGCAGGCGGCTTCCAGCACCGAGAGCGCATAGGCCGGGTCGTCCTTGTAACCGTCATAAAAATGCTCGGCGTCAAAGATGACCTCCTTGCCGTTATTCGTCAGGAAGCGCAGCGTATCCTCCACCAGCACCAAATTTTCTTCGGGCGTGGCCCGCAAAATCTCGGTGACGTGCATCTTCCAGCACTTGCCGAAGATGGACACCGCCGGCGTATTGGCCAGCAGCAACGAGCGGACGTTGTCGTCCTGTTCGGCGGGCATGTTCTTGCGCCGCGTGCTGCCAAAGGCCACCAGCGTGGCGTTTTGCAGCGTAAGCTGGCCGGCCAACCGGAAGAATTCCATATCCTTGGGGTTGGAGCCGGGGTTGCCCGCCTCGATGTAGGCGACGCCCAGCTCGTCCAAGGCTTTTACCACGTTGAGCTTGTCGGACACGGTAAAGGATATCCCTTCGCCCTGGGCGCCGTCGCGCAGCGTCGTGTCAAGTATCTCCAGTCTGCCCACGGTCCTCTCCTTTCTCCAGCAGCTTATTTACCGCGTTGAGATAAGCCAGTATGCTGGCCTGGATGATGTCGGTGGATAGGCCCCGGCCGCTGACGGTCTTGTTGCCGGCTTTGACCTTGACGATGACCTCGCCCAACGCATCCCTGCCCTGGGAGATGGAGTGGATGGCGTAGTCCTCCAGCTCGTGGGCGCCCAGGCCGGTAATCTTGTCGATGGCGTTGTAGGCGGCGTCGATGGGCCCGTCGCCCAGCGCCACCTCTTCGGTGGTTTCGCCGTCGGCCTCCAGCCGCACGACGCAGGACGACGTGGCGGCGTTACCGGCGTGCACGTCAAAGCGCACCAGCGCGTATTTGCCCGGCTTCTCGCCGCGGCTGTGCGTGACGATGGCCTCGATGTCGTCGTCGGTCACCGTCTTTTTCTTATCGCACAGGTCCTTAAATTCCTGGAAGTAGCGGTCCACCTCCTGGGCCGTCACTTCGTAACCCAGCTCCTGCAGGCGATCTTTAAAGGCGTGCCGGCCGCTGTGCTTGCCCAGCACCATGCGGTTCTTGCTCAGGCCGATGGACTCGGGCGTCATGATTTCGTAGGTTGTGCGCTCGGCCATGACGCCGTGCTGGTGGATGCCCGACTCGTGGGCGAAGGCGTTGGGACCGACGATGGCCTTGTTGCGCGGCGGCGTCATGCCCACGACGTTATAAACCAGGCGGCTGGCGCGGTACAGCTGCGTCGTATCCACGCGGCAGGCAACGCCCAGGCTGTCGCGGCGCGTGTGCAGCGCCATGACCACCTCTTCCAGCGCGGCGTTGCCGGCCCGCTCGCCCAGGCCGTTTACGGCGCATTCAACCTGCGTGGCGCCGGCGCCTACCGCCGTAAGCGAGTTGGCCACCGCCATGCCCAGGTCGTTGTGGCAGTGCACCGACAGGATGGCCTTGTGGAGGTCGGGTACGTTCTGCGTCAGGTAGCCGATGAGGCCGGCCATCTCGTCGGGTGTGACGTAGCCCACCGTATCGGGCACGTTGATGATGGTGGCGCCGGCTTCGATGGCCGCCTGCAGCACGCGGGCTAAAAATTCCGGCTGGCTGCGCGTGGCGTCCTCGGCGGAAAACTCCACCGCCGGGCACTTGGCGCGGGCGTAGCTTACCATCTGCCGCGTGCGCTCCAGCACCTGCTCGGGCGTCATCCTCAGCTTATACTGCATGTGTACCGGCGACGTCGAGAGAAACGTATGGATAAGCGGCGATACGGCGCCGCGTACCGCCTCGTAGGCGGCGTCGATGTCCTTCTCCAGCGCCCGCGACAACGACGCCACGGCGCTGTTCTTGACGACGCCGGCAATGGCCTGCACCGATTGAAAGTCGCCGGGGGAGGAGATGGCGAAGCCCGCCTCGATGACGTCCACCTTGAGCCGGTCTAGCTGCCGGGCCACCTCAATTTTCTCTTCCAGGTTCATGCTGCAGCCCGGCGACTGCTCGCCGTCGCGCAGCGTTGTGTCAAAAATGCGGATGGTCTTGTACATCGTGTCTCCTCCTTTCTATAAGATGACGGCGCCGTTTTGCGCCGACGATACCATGCGGGCGTAGCGGCCCAGATAGCCGGGCACGTCCTTTTTGGCGGGCAGCGGCGTTTCAGCCCTGCGCCGGGCCAGCTCGTCGTCGGGTAGGACCAGATCCAGCCTGTAGCGCGGGATGTCGATGCAGATCATGTCGCCTTCGCAGACGTAGGCAATGTTGCCGCCGGCCGCCGCCTCGGGCGACACGTGGCCGATGGACGCGCCGCGGGTGGCGCCGGAAAAACGGCCGTCGGTGATGAGGGCCACGCTGTTGTCCAGCCCCATGCCCACGATGGCCGACGTGGGCAGCAACATTTCACGCATGCCCGGCCCGCCGGACGGGCCTTCGTGGCGGATGACGACGACGTCGCCGGGGTTGATTTTTTTGGCAAAGATGGCCTCTACGGCGTCCTCTTCGCTGTCAAACACGCGGGCCGGCCCCCGGTGTGTCTGCATCTGCGCCGCCACGGCGCTGCGCTTGACGACGGCGCCGCCCGGGGCCAGTGAGCCAAAAAGTACGGCGATGCCGCCGGTGGACAAATACGGATCTTCGATATCGCGGATGACGTCGCCAACTTTATCCGGCGCGGCGTCAAGGTTCTCGCCCAGCGTACGGCCGGTGGCGGTGGGCACGTCGGTGTCCAGAAAGCCCTTTTTGTTAAGCTCTTTCATCACGGCATAGATGCCGCCGGCGGCGTGCAAGTCCTGCATGTGATGGGTGCCGGCCGGCGCCAGCCTGCACAGGTTGGGCGTGGCTTCGCTGATGGCATTTACCATGTTCAAGTCGTAGTCGACGCCGGCCTCGTGAGCGATGGCCGCCAGGTGCAGCACCGTGTTCGTCGAGCAGCCCAGCGCCATGTCCACCGTCAGCGCGTTGCGCACCGAACGGGTGTTTATGATGTCCAACGCGCGGACGTTCTGTTCCAGCAGCCGCATCACCGTGGCCCCGGCGCGCTTGGCCAGCCGTATCCGGTGGGCGTATACCGCCGGGATTGTGCCGTTGCCGGGCAGCGCAATGCCGATGGCCTCGCACAGGCAGTTCATCGAGTTGGCGGTGAACATGCCCGAACACGAGCCGCAGCCCGGGCAGGCGTTGTCCTCATAATGGGCCAGATCG
>JAQVWW010000136.1 GCA_028709505.1 Eubacteriales bacterium | reverse complement strand
CATTCTCTACGCGGCGTAAAACGCCGCGCTACCCGCTGGGCCGGCTTGGGGCACTCTCTACGCGGCGTAAAGCGCCGCGCCACCCACTGGGCCGGCTTGGGGCACTCTCTACGCGGCATAAAACGCCGCGCCATCGGCTGCGCCTGCTTGGAGCACTCTCTACGCGGCTCAAGCGCCGCGCCATCGGCTGCGCCGACGACAACTACGATATCATAAAGCGATATGATAACCAGGAGGATCGGTTTGAAAAGGAAACCTTCTTTTTATGTGGTGCTGGGCGTTCTAGCGGCGGCGGTGGTGTGCGTATTGATTATCCTGGCGGTGATGAACCGCGACGGCATGATCATCCGCCGGCAGAGCGATCACTTTGCCTTTTATTGCTATAAGCGCCAAGCGCAGCAGGCAAGCGCGCTGGCTGAGCAACTGGAGGCCGTGTACGCCACCACGCTGGAGGATCTGGGCATCAAAAGCGCCGGCACCATTGCCATCATCATCCACCCGTCACCCGACGACATGCGCCGCGCCGTGGGCCTGGCCGATGGGGAGGATCTGCCGGCGGCGATGCTGGTGCAGGGCGAGGTTCACATCTGCTGCACGCCGGGCGACGACGAGCAGCTGCACAGCGAGGCGCTGGCCTATCAGGTAGTGCGCCGGATGGTGCATACGACAATAGGCACCGACGAGACGTTCGCGCTGGCCGACGCGCTGGCCGCTTTCGAGGCCCGGGGGCGGGAACTTGCATCCACCCGCGCCGGCATATCCGCCGAGGCCGCGCCTTTACCGTCGGTTGTGACAGGCGCCCCGTCCACGCCGTACTACGAAGACTTTTTCAGCCAGCCCAACAGCCAGTACGCCTATCTGTACGCGGCATTCCTCACCTTTGAGGAAGAAGGCACCGGCCTTTTAAAGACGCTGCGCGGCGGGTCGCCTATCCGGTTTAAGCGCGCCACCGGCTACGAGGAGGCGCATTGGGACGCGTTGTGGCGGCAGTGGCTGGCCCAGGGCCAGATATATTCCAGTCAACCATAGAAGGGGGCCCTTCATGACATCGGAAAAAGCTTATGAGCTGTTCGTCCGCTGTTTTAACGCCGGCGACTATACGCCGCTTCGGCGTCAGCTGCGTCCTAACGCGTCCTTTTCCAGTGTCGACTCCATCTATTCCTACGAGACCGCCGCACAGGTTTTGGAAAATCTGCACGATCGTTTCGGCGCCCACTGCGACGACCGCGGACAGGCCTTTACCGGTTTTGTGCTGGATGAAGGCCTTTTTGGCGCGCAGCTGTACACGCCCTGCGCGCTCATCACCGGCCACGCCCGGCAGGATGTGCGCTTTTTGGTACGCATGACGCTGAAAATGGGTAAACTACAGAAAATTGAGTTTGTATCGCCGGATGGTTGGGAAATCACCCGCGGAGAGGCTTTGGCGCACTGACGCCGAAAGGAGATTGCCCCCTTGCTACAAGATGGAATTCGACAACTGGTAGCCTATCAACAGCAGGCGTCGTTTACGCTAAGCGACCTAATCTGGCTGCTGTGCCTGGCCATACTGGCCATCTTTTTAACCAAAGTAGCCGCCCGCGTCATCAAGTTTTTGCTGGTATTGGCCATGGCGGCCATGGTCGTCGGCTTTTTGTTCAGCACCGGCATATTGCCTATGAGCCTGCTGGGGGGCGCGTAGCATGGATGCGCTGCGGCTGGCATTGCCCACCCAAGCGACGGAAGCGGCTTACTGGGATTTCATCGAGGAATGGCAACAACAAGGCGAGCGCATCGTGCCCTTTGCCGTATCGCCCCGCGGGTACGGCTACGCCCAGTGGCTGGCCCACCAGCGCGCCGCCCGCTCGGCCGATACGTGTGCCGCGGGTTGGGTGCCGTCGCACCTGTACCTGCTGCTGCGCGGCGATACCATCGTCGGGGCCATCGACATCCGCCATTATCTTAACGACCATTTGCTGATGAGCGGCGGCCACATCGGCTACGGCGTGCGGCCGACGGCCCGCCGCCGGGGCTATGCCACCGCTATGCTGGCGTTGGCGCTGCCGCTGGCCCGCGCACTGAGCATCGACCGGGCGCTCATCACCTGCGACGATACCAACGTCGGCTCGGCCCGCACCATCGAGAAAAACGGCGGCGTGCTGGAAAACAAAATAGAGGACGAAGGCAAGCTTATCCGCCGCTACTGGATTACGCTGGTCTAACCCTCGGACCATACACATAAACCCACAAAGCTTGTGCATATGTTAAGAACAGTGCAGAAGCTTTTTTTCTGCCGGAACAGGCAGGTGATGTGTTTGAATATTGTATGGGCCGTCATGATCCTGTTTTCCGCCGTGTGCGCCGTCGTGCTGGGCCGCGGCGCGCTGGTGCTAGACGCCGCCATGCAGGGCGCCGACGGCGCGGTGACGCTGGTGCTGTCGCTATGCGCGATGTTCGCGCTGTGGAGCGGCATCATGAAGGTGGTGGAGGCGGCGGGGCAGCAGGATGTACTGTCCCGGCTGCTGCTGCCGGTGGTGTCGCGGCTATTCCCGCAGGCCAGCCGCTCGCAGCAGTGCCGCAACGCCGTCACCGCCAACCTGACCGCCAACATGCTGGGCCTGGGCAACGCCGCCACGCCGGCGGGGCTTAAGGCCGTCGGCCTTATGAAGGAGCTAAACGGCGACAGCCTTGTGGCCAGCGATGAGATGTGCATGTTTTTGGTGGTCAACATGTCGTCGATACAGCTGCTGCCGGCCAGCGTCATATCGCTGCGGGCAGCCGCCGGGTCGGCCAATCCCGTGGATATCCTGCTGCCGGCTTTTTTGGCCACGCTGGTATCCACGCTGTTCGGCGTCGCTGCGGCGCGGCTGTTGGCCCCGCTGTTCCCGCCGAAAAAACCGCTATGAGCAACTATACGGCGCCGCTGCTGGCCATCCTATTAACCGGCTACGCGCTGCTGCGCGGTGTGCGGATGTACGACGTGTTCGTGCAGGGCGCGCTGGAAGGGCTGCACACGGCCTTTGGCATACTGCCCTATCTGCTGACGGCGCTGGTGGCGGTGGAGCTGATGAAGGTGTCCGGCGCCATGGACATTTTAACCGCCGTGATGCGCCGGCCCATGCAGCTTCTGGGCCTACCGGCGGAGCTTACGCCGTTTACGGTGCTGCGGCCGTTTTCGGGTTCGGCGGCGTTGGCGGCGCTGCAAGATATCTACGTCACCCAGGGGCCGGACAGCCTGGCCGCACGCATTGCCAGCGCCATCATGGGCTCCACCGAGACCATCTTTTATACGCTGTCGCTGTATTTTGGCGCGCACCGGATACAAAAAAGCCGGCATACGCTGCCGGCCGCGCTGGTTTCCATGCTGGCTGGGATGATAGCCGCCTCTTTGTTCTGCCGAATACTATAATTTTATGCTCACAGCAGCAGCTTGACGATAACCGCCGCCGCTACCACGCCCACCGCCAATAGCGCCCATACCTTCCAGTCCACCGGCGCGTCGGCCATCGCGCCGGCCATCGGGCAGGCGTGCCGGCAGGTTTCACAGGCGCTGTTCGGCTGCTCGCCGCCGGCGCAGGGCTGCGTTGGCTGATTGCTCATTGGTACATCTCCTTTTTCAGCACGCCTATCATGGGCAGATTGCGGTATTTCTCGGCATAATCCAACCCGTAACCCACGGCAAACGCGTCGGGGATGACAAACCCGACGTAGTCGGCCTCGATGTCGGCGGTGCGGCGTGTGGGCTTATCCAGCAGCGTGCAAATCTTCACCGAAGCCGGCTGGCGGCTGCGCATGATGTCGCTTAAATATTTCAGCGTCGTGCCGGTGTCCAAAATATCCTCAACCAGCAGCACGTTCCTGTTTTCCACCGATACGTCCAAATCCTTGATAAAGCGAACCTCGCCGGTGGTGCTGGAGCGGCGGCCGTAGGAGGATACGGCGATAAAGTCCATCTCCAGCGGCATATCTATTTGGCGGATGAGGTCGGCAAAGAACACCGTTGCGCCCTTTAATACGCCCACCACCAGCAGATCCTGCCCGGCGTACGCCTGGCTGATGGCCCGTCCCAGCGCGGCCACCCGGTCGGCAATGGTCTGCTCATCGTACAGAATATGGTCCAAATCTTCCCGCATGTTCATGCTAGTCTTCTCCCCTTTGTGTGTTGCGCTGCGCCGCGGCCGGCCGATATTCCAGCCGCAAAACGCGCTTGGTTGTGTCGTCAACGGCGATGCTGTGGCTGACGCCCAGGCCGATGGCCCATAGCACTTCCCCGGCGCGACACAGCAGCGGCCAATCGGCCCGTCGGCGTTGCGCCACCTTTTTATCAATAAAATAATCCTTTAGTTTTTTATTTCCCGGCGCTCCCAGCGGATGGATGCTGTCGCCGGCACGGCGCGTGCGTAGAAAAACCGCGCCGCCCAGCTTGTCGGCATCAGCCCACTGCACCAGCGGCTGGCCGCTTTTGAGGCTGTCCGGCCGCTCGGCACTGCGGGCAACCAACACCCCGGCGGGGCCTTGGGTAGTGCCGGGCAACCGCGCCGCCACACAAAAATCCGTCGGCGCGTCGGCCGGCGGCAGTACCGTCAAAGCCCGGGCGTCGCGCACGACGGCATAGCCGCCGCCCACATCGATGCGCTGCCCGGTATGCCCGGCGCGGGCCAGGCGCAGCGCCTGCTCCACGTGCAGCGCCTGCACATCCAGGCTGCGCCCGGCGCTGTGCAGCATCATGCGGACGACCCGCGACGCGATGGCGTCGTCCAGCGCCGCAAGGCCGGTAAGTTCGGCGGACAGCGGCGTATCCACGCCGCACAACTGCTCATACGCCTGCCGGGCCAGCCGTGTCAGGCACGCGTCGTCGCTGCGCGCCAGCGCCGCGCTGCGCACCAGCACCCGGCGCATGCCGGGGTTGAAGTGCTCCTCCAGGTAGGGCAGCAGCTCGTGGCGGACGCGGTTGCGGGGAATATCCACCGACGCATTGCTTTTATCCTCGCGCC
>JAQVWW010000135.1 GCA_028709505.1 Eubacteriales bacterium | reverse complement strand
CCGGTGGAGGCGACTCCAAGGAAAGTGCAACAGAAAATTACCGCCCGGTTTCGGCCGGGTAAGGATGAAAAGGCGAGGTAAGAGCTCACCGGCAACCCGGCGACGGGATTGGCCGTGTAAACCCCACCCGGTGCAAGAGAAGGGACCAGTCGGCGGCCCGCCGCAGTTCCCGTATCGCTTGAGCCGCGCGGCAACGTGCGGCCTAGATAGATGACCATTCCAGACAGAACTCGGCTTACAGGCTTGTCTCATAACTTTTTAGGAAGCGTAACGCTTCCTTTTTTATTTTCCGTTTTAGACGCACGAAAATGAACGATGGCTAGAAGCCGCACGTCAACGCGGCCTTTTTTAGCCGGCGCCAAACGCGGAGCATCGGCATGCGGTAAAGCTGGACAAGCCTATCGGCAGCCGGCGTGGCAGAGCGTTTTTACCGGAAGGATGCGCAGCCGATGCGATGAAGAAATGCGGTTGCGTCAGCGCGCACCGCATGGGCCGAACAACAACCGTTACGTACGCGCAAAAGCCGCGGCAGGCGCGGCTTTGAGCCGGCCGACGCGCCAAAGCGACAAGTGCCGGCAGCCTGCGCACGGCGGGAACGGGCTGTTTGCTACTTGAGCATATTCTGTTCGCACAGCGCATTATGGCAGAGAACGGCCCGTAGGGAAGGTTGAAAATCTTAAAAAGCAAAATAGAAAAAGGATTTTTATTAACAAAACGTATAGTATTTATAAAAATGTTGATTTGTGGGCCGGTTTACAGTTACTGCGCCGCGCATGGATGCTTCGGGCACAGCCCGGCTTATGCCCGCCCCAAGGCCCTTGCGCCATGCTAAATCAGTTTATGCGCATGCCACTTATCGCCCTTGAGCCGTGCCCAAAACAGCACGCCGCGCAGGCACCATTCAATTTCCATGGCCAGGAACACACCCAATATGTTCAGGCGTAGCACGATGCCTAGCACATAGCCCAGCACGACGCGTACCGTCCACATGGTGATCAGCGCCACCAGCGACGTATACCTGGCGTCGCCGGCCGCGCGCAGCGCCGCCGGTATGATAAAGCTTTGCGACCAGCAAATGGGCAGCATAACCGCCGAGAGCACCGTAATGGCAAAGATATCCGGCAGAATTTGTGCCGGCGGATGAAACAGCCGCATCAGCAGCGGGAAAGACGGCAGCACCACCGCCGCCGACACGAAGAAGAACAGCACCGACGCGCGGATAAACGAGCGGATATATTTGCGCGCGTCGTCTACGTTGCCCCGGCCGATGCACTGGCCCACCACGGTGACCACCGCCAGTTGCAGCGCGCCGGCGAAGATCTGCATCAGCATCAGCATCGAGTTGCCGATGGCGTTGACGGTCATGGCGTAGGTGCCCATCTGCACAATGAATGTCTGCGTCAGCAGCTTGCCGCCGTTAAAGAACAGCTGCTCGGCGGCAAAGGGGACGCCGATAAACAGAATTTTCTTCTGGATGGGAAAATCCAGCCTAAGCGCGTTGCGAATGCGAAACTGCACCGTTTGGTTAAACTTGATCAGGTACGTAAGCGAGCAGGCCATGCCGATAAGCCGGGATACGTTCAGCGATATGACCAGGCCCAGGATGCCCATTTTCAGCCACACGACGAATACCAGGTTCAGCAACACGTATCCGAGGTTTGTGATAACAGAAAGCACCAGCGACGAGCGCGTCTCGGACACGCCGCGCAGCACGCCGCACACCACCTCCACCAGCGCCGCCGACGGATAGGACAAGCAGCAGCCGATCAAATAGATGCCGGCGTTGTGCAGTACGTCTGCATCGGCCGCGCCAAAGAGCAGGTTTAGCACCGGCCGGTTCAGCCCGATGAGCAGGCCGCCCAGCAGCACCGCCAGCAGAAACACCGCCGACACCGCCTGCGTACCGGTGCGCGACACCATCGGCCCGTTGCCGGCGCCGCGGTATTGCGCCACCACCACCGTGCCGCCGGTGGAGACGGCTACGAATACGTTCATGATGAACATGTTCAGCGAATCTACCATGCTGACGGCGCTGATGGCCGCCACGCCCGACGAGCTTATCATGGCGGTGTTGAGCAGGCTAAGCAGAATGATAAACGCCTGGTTGACCAGCAGCGGGATAAACAGCGCCACCACTTCGCGATGCGACATCGACGCGGTACTAAAATTTTTCTGCAAAACGGCGTTTAGGCCGCCCCGGATACGCTGCAGCACGACATAAGCCTCCTTGCCGGCGCAAAAGCGCTTTGTTCAGAATACTACCTTTGCGCGGGGTTGGCAACAAAACGGTGTGCCGCGGTAATCGCAAAGTGCCGCCATAGCGCCCCTTACAGATAAGAGTGCCGCTTGGCGGCACTCTTAGGCATCGTCAGTCGGGATATCGGATACGCCGCGGGCGGCGGCCGTACCGCAGATACAGCCACAGCGTGTAGCTTACGGGCACCAGTGCCGCGCTGGCCAGCCACCAGGCCTCCAGCGCCGAGCAGCCCCAGCGCGTCAGCGCCTGCAGTAAAAGCGCCCCCAGCGCCGACAGAACCAGCGCCGTAGCGCCGGCCAGCCAACGCCGCCGGCAGCTCAGCGCCATCGGCACCCAGCCCAGCAGCAGCGACACAAAGGCGGCGACGGCGTCGCGCGGCGTAGAAGCGAACACCAGTGCCGACAGCAATCCGGCAAACAGCGGCAGCACCGCAAAACGCAGCAGCGACGAATAGATGCGCACCGAGTCCACCAGCTTGTTAAAGTGCGTGACGCGCTTGACTTCCTCGTAGACGGCTTTCATCGGGTACTCGACATAGCCGATGCGCCGCCGGCGCAGATCCAGCAGCATCATGTTCTCAAACTCAAACCGGTCGCCCGGCGTGGCAGCAAAAGTCGCCATGTGGCGCAGCGGATAGCTGCGCAGGCCGCACTGGGTGTCGCCAAAGCGCAGACCGCACAGTAAAAAGAACACCAGCCGCGTGATGCTGTTGCCCAGCAGGTTTAAAATAGGAACCCGGGCCTGAAAGAACCGCCGCGCGCCCAGTATGACGCAATCGGGATGGGCCAACTGCAGCTGGGCCGCCCGCAGTACCGCCGAAGCCTCGTGCTGGCCGTCGGCGTCGCAGGCGACGACGCCTACGCAGCCGGGATGATCCAGCAAAATTTGGTTAAAGCCGGTGCGCAGCGCCCGGCCCTTGCCCATATTGACGGCGTGGTGCAGCACCACGCAGCCTTCGCTGCGGGCCTGGTCAAAAAAAGACATATGTTCGGCGGGGCTGCCGTCGTTTACCACGTATATGTATGGAAAACCCGCCTGACGCAGCGCCCGCACCGTCTGGCACAGCATTTCGTCAGGCTTGTAGGAGGGAATGAGCACGACCATATTCATAGGGAGAAAGTCTCCTTTCCAAATCATATCCATTTTAGCATAAATATCCGCCGCCGGCAGCGGTATTTTTGCCAGAGCGCTTTTGCCCAAATCCAAAAAATCTGCTGCAAACCGGAATATCTTGTATTGCTGAGGATTGCGCTTGCCTTTTGCCGGCCGGCGGGATAAAATGATATACAAACAGAATATGTCGGGTTCAGGTGCTTACACAAGCCTAACAGAGAAGTACGGTGCAAAGCCGTCGCTGTCCCAGCAACCGTGATGCAGACAAAGGCCATAAAACCACTGCGGGGATGCCCGTGGGAAGGGTGGCCCAAGGATGAAGCTAAGCCGGGAGAACTGCCTGTATGCCGAAAACGCTCATACCCCCTGGGCAATGGGATATGGCTTATGTTGCGATAAGCCGTGCATCCTTATGGGGTTGCACGGTATTTTTTATACAAAAGGAGAATGTATGATGAATCGTTGGACAAAGAAACTCATTGTGGCGCTGGCCCTGGTACTGGCGCTGGCGCTGGCGGGCTGCGCGCAGAACGCCGCACCCCAGGGTGCCAAAGCTGTCACCGTCAAAGTGGTGGCCGCCAGCCAGAACATCGATGAAACTTATACGTACCAGACCGATGCCGAAAAGCTTATCGACCTGGTGAACGAGCACGCCGACGAGCTGAAGGTGGAGACGCAGGACAGCGAATACGGTCCCTTTGTCACCAGCGTGGCCGGCTACGCCGCCGATGCTTCGAACAACGAGTTCTGGTCCATCCTGGTCAATGGCGAGATGGGACTGGACGGTATATCCACGCAGTCGGTCAGCAACAATGATGTCTTTACGCTGGAACTCAGCACCTACTAAAAGTAGGTTAAGCACGCGGGATATCGCGCTGGTGGGTATCCTCTCGGCGCTGCTGACGGTGGGCAAGCTGTCACTGAGCTTTCTGCCCAACATCGAAGTGGTGACGCTGCTTTTGATGGTATACACGGTGGTGCTGGGCTGGCAGCGGGCGATTTTGGCGGCAGTGGTGTTTTCACTGGTGGAAATCCTGCTCTACGGCATACAGACCTGGGTGGTCATGTATCTGCTCATCTGGCCGGCGTTGGTGGCGCTGACGGCGCTGCTGCAAAGGCCGCTGGGCAAGCTGCGCTTTGGGCGCATCGGCTACGCGCTGGTGGCCGGCCTGTATGGCTTTGTATTTGGCTTTCTGTGCGCCGTGGTCGAGGCTTGCTTCTACACCGGCAGCCGCGGGTTTTTGCCATATTTTGCGCTGTATTGGGTCAAGGGCCTGCCCTTTGACGCGCTGCACGCCGCCGGCAACCTGATTCTCAACCTACTGCTGTTCACGCCGCTGATCAAGCTTTTTCAGACGATAAGCGCCAAATTGCGACTGGCCTAGGCCAATCCAACGGCGAGCGGTTGCCAAACGGCTTGCATCCCCGCATGGTGCGCGGGGCTGCAGGCCGTTTTTTATGTGCCGCTGCGCTGCAATGCGACGCTGCTGGGCAGCGCGAGGAAGGCATTTTTTGCGGCAACTTGCTTACTTGGCCGACGCTGCTGAGCAGCGCGGGAAGGCTGCTTTTACGGCAAATTGCTTATCTGGCCGACGCTGCTGAGCAGCGCGGGAAGGCTTCTTTTGCG
>JAQVWW010000134.1 GCA_028709505.1 Eubacteriales bacterium | reverse complement strand
CTCCACCTCTTTTGCAAAAGCCGCTGCGTCAGCCGGGGCAAGGCGTTCGTGCACATCGTGGCAGATTTCAAGCTCGGGGCCAAATCGCTCCCGAACCTTTTCGATCATGGCCAGTGTTTCCCGCATATACGCTTTGGGGTCGTAATAAGCGCCGTCGGGCGCATTATCGGGGGAGCGCAGCCTCATCGTCTTGCCGCCATAAACGCCTACCTGCACACGGACATGCTGGTAGCCTTCTTCGCAGGTCTTTTCCACCATTTCCAACACTTCCTGCGTCGTTTCGCCGGAAACGTGGGTGTAGGCCGCCGCTGCTTCGCGGCATTTGCCGCCGAGCAACTGGTATACCGGCAGCCCTGCCACCTTGCCAAGGATGTCCCACAGTGCCATATCTGCGCCGGAGAGTGCATTATTCAGCACCGGCCCATTGCGCCAATAGCTGGAGCCCATCATCGCCTGCCAGTTGTCTTCGATACGCAGCGGGTCGCGCCCGATAAGGTATGGCTTCACATACTCTTCGATCGCCGTAATCACCGCGTGGTGACGCTGGGTAAAAGTAGCACAGCCCAAACCATACAAACCCGCTTCATTCGTGTCGACACGCACCGTTAAAAGGTTCACGCCCTGTGGCGCGGTATAAATCACCCTTACATCTGTTATCTTCAAACCCATATGCTTCCCTCACATTCGCTATGCTCGCTTTGCCACAAAACGCCCCAAAATCTGCTTTATGGGCACGATTTTACCCGTGCAAAACACCTCTGTCCGATTCATCGGTATCCAAAGCGTCGTTCATTAACACGGCTATACGTTCCATACCGATCGACAGCTTTTGCTTTTCCGGCATGCACGCTACCGCATGTTGATCCTTTGACTTTGTCCCATTAAGCCTTTTTGTTCTCCGGCGGCGAAAAATACTTCGCCGCCGGAACCAGCCCTTTTCATGCAGCGCTATTTCAGCCTGATGACAAGCGTCCCTTCTTCCACCGGCAGCAGATAGCGGCCATCACCGCTGTTTGCCAGCGCCTTGCCGTCCATTTCAGCACTGCCTTTCCAGAACAGCACCACTTCCTCCGGCTGCTGGTTGCCTTTTTTGCGCTCCAGTGTCAGCTCGTACCCCTCGGCCGCTTTTTTCATGCGCAGCGTAACACGGCCGAAACGCGTAGGTGTGTTTTCAAGCAACAGGTCGTTGCCCTCCTGCGGCAGCCACTTGTCCGCCATGGCCGCAAGGTATTCAAGGCTCTCCGGCTTTTCGTTCACCAGCGCGCGGCGCACCGTCATGATCAACTGGGCACTGCCCCAGTTGTGCGGCATGTCGCCGCAGGCTTCGGCGCAGGTTGTTTCGGTCAGCGGTTGCTCTTCCCGCCAAACGCGGGAGGGTGTCGCCTGGTTACAGAAGGCATAAATGTAGTCTACCACTTTTTCACCGTGGCCGCGGTCGATCAAATTGCGGGCATACATCATCGCCGAATAGCCGAACAGGCTCTGGTCACTACGCCAGCCGGTATTGTCGGGAATGCCCTGCGCGTCGTCCACTTTGTCCAGCATCTTGAAATAATCATCCCACAAATCGTCGTCGGCATCAAGATATGGCAACATCGCACCGACATGCAGCTGCGGCTTGTGGCGCGGGTCATGTTGCATCGAGGCCGGCAGGTAGCGGATACCGTCGTCGGTGGTACGCAGGTATTTGTCGAACTTGTCCCGCCCATTTTTCTTCATCGTATCGCACAGGTCTTTGATCTCTTCCCAGCCGGGCAGGCCGAGGCGTTTGCCCGCCTTCCACGCAGGGGTCAAATTCGTGATGACAGAGCCGGGGTTTGAAAACTCCGCTTCGTTGCCAAAAAGGCCGCCGTCGCCAAAAGCGGGCGGTAAAAGCCCGTAGCCGGGATAGTCTTTGCCAAGCTTTTTCGACTCCTCGTTCAGCTCCCGCAGCTTTTTGTAGCCGCGCAAGATGGTCGGCCAATATTCCTTCACCTTCTCGTCGTCGTCCTCAAGCTCAGCGTGCCGGATAATCGTAGCGATGGCGGCAGCCGTTTCACCAAAGAGGCCGTCAATGTAAAGGATGGAACCGTCCGGCTTTATGTGGCTCAGTGTCTCGAGCAGTCCGCCTTTTGCTTCGTCGTCACGGCCCATCAGGAAGGCGCACTCAGAAAGGCCAAGCGTATCATTGATCCAAAAGCCGCGGTAGATCGTCGGCCCAACACGGAAGCGGGCAAAGCCCTCCAGCATCTCCATCGCCTGCAGCAGGTTACGTCCACTCGCGAGCAGCATATCCTGCAGGTCTTTGTCCGGAATATTGAAGCCAATCTTGAACACTTCAAAATTCTTCCAGAAAGCACGCGTTTTTTCCAGTGCCTTCTTCGCGTAGTCCAGTGTGAAGTCTTGCTGGCTGAAGGCGCCGTTGTAGACAAAGGCAAAGGCGCACTCCCATGTTTCGCCGGCGTGCAGGTAAGCGATCGGCTGCGGAACCGGCTTGCCGTCAAAAATTACCGGGGTATAAAGGACGCTCGGCGCCGGGCGCCACTCCTTCGCGCGCGGGAGTACGTCGTGGTGGCGCAGCGGCGGCGGCATCACTTCAGGCGGCAACGGGGCGTCACCGAGGCACTGCAGGTAGATCTGGTCGCTCGCGTGGCCAAAGTTTTCCTTTGCCGCCAGTTTGCAGATCATAATATCCATCCGGGCGCCGTTTTCCGCGATATGCGCAAAAGTCGTCCAGGAGAATTCGCTGTGCACATAGTCCTCGATCGTCGTCACCAGCGCTTCGCCGGCGTCGCCAAAGTCCTGCCGCCGTTCCACCAGCTTGTCCCGGTGGTAAAACTTTGGCACAAAGCGATATTTCCAGGCGGCGTTGCCCTCCTGTACATTCAGGATGCGACGTTCACACGGCGGCTCCGTACCGTCAATAAACACTTCATAGCCAAGCTCATACAGGTGGTTCAGGCTGCCGTCTTCCCGCACTACCGTCTTGTAGTCGTCATACGGGAAGCTGATGCAAGTCTGCTGAACATCGGGTGCATAGCGAAAATCGATAATCCTGTCGTTTTTGTAAGCCATCTTTTTTCCTCCAATCAATAGGATGCCCACCGGGCAATCGGCCGGCCTTTCAGCGGGCAAATCTGCATCGCACTGCTCCGGCAAAGTGCGCACGGCAGCAGGCAAAACACCGCAGTTTCCTTCGGTGTCGTTTCTACGCAAAACCAACTGCCGTTTTCTTTATTTTTCCAGCTTCGCTGTGAACTCCATCATACCTGCCGGCACTTCATACCATCCATCGCCGAGATCTTTTAGCCCGACTGAGGAGGAAAGGACTTTATCTTTCCAGTACAGCCGCGTCGCCTCCGGCTCGATGGCGCCCTTCTCCCGCTTGACGCTGAGGCTGTACCCTCCGCCGTCTTTTTCCAAACGCAACGACACAAGGCCAAAGCGTGTCGGTGAAGAGCCGAACTCCAGCTCATTGCCCTCGGTCGGCAGCCATTCATCGGCGAGAGCTGGCAGCAGTTCCAACTTGTCGCCATTTTCGCTGATGATGCATTTACGCACCGTGATGATCAGGTTTGCGCTGCCCCAGTTATGCGGCATATCACCGCAGTAGTCGGCGCAGGGCGTGTCGACAAGCGGCTGCTCTTCCCGCCATACGCGCGACGGCGCCGCGTGGTTGCAGAAGGCATAGATATAATCCACCGCCTTTTGCCCGCGCCCATGATCGATCATCTCGCGCGCATAGGGCATGCTGGCATAGCCAAACACACTCTGATCATGCATCCAGCCGGTGTTTTCGGGGATGCCCTGTGCGTCGTCCACTTTGTCCAGCAGCTTAAAATAGTCTTCCCACAAATCGTCATCTTCTTTGAGGAAGGGCAGCATCGCCCCCACCTGCACCTGAGGCTTGTAGTCATTGTCTTCCAGCATGCTGGCCGGCAGGTAGCGGATACCATCTTCAGTGGTCTTCAGGTCGCGTGGGATTTTTTTGCGCCCGTTTTCAATCAGCGTGTCCACCAGCGCCTTCACCTTTTCCCAGTCGGGCAGGCCAAGGCGCTTGCCCGCGCGCCACACAGGCTGCAGGCTGCTGATCACATAGCCGGGGTTCGCATATTCCGGCTGCAAAGTATCAAGGCCGCCGTCGCCGAAGGAAGGCGGGAAGAGCCCATACGCAGGGTAATCTTCGCCGTACTTCATCGATTCGGCGTTCAGCTCGACAAGGTGCGCCACGGCACGCTGTATCGTCGGCCACAGTTCCCGCAGCCGGTCGTCATCGCCCAGCAGCTCGCAGTGCCGTACGATGATGCCGCAGGCGGCGCCCGTTTCGCCATACATGCCGTTGATATACTGGATGGCGCCGTCGGGCCGCACCCTGCGCAGCAGCGATATCAGCCCGCCATAGCCGTCCATTTTACGGCCCATGTAGTACGCGCATTCACTGAACCCACGCGAATCGCTGATCCAAAATCCGCGGTAGATCGTCGGTCCAACGTACAGGACGGGGAAGTCGAGCTCCAGCTCCATCGCCTGCAGCACATTGCGGGCGGACGCTTCCAGCATCGCCTGCAGGTCTTTGTCCGGAATACGGAACGGAATTTCAAAAGGCGAAAGCTCCGTCCAGTATTTTTTCGTTTCGCCCAGCGCCTTTTTTGCGTAGTCCACGGTAAGTTCAGCCATATCGAACACACCTTCATACAGCAGGACGAAAGCGCGTTCCATCACTTCGCCGGAATGGATGTGGGCATAGCTGTCCACTTCTTTGCCATTCAGCAAACAGGGCGAATACATCAGTGTCGGCCGCGGCACAAACCCTTCGCCTACCGGCGACAGCTTCTCAACGAGATCGAGCGGCATGATAAACGGCGGGTTCGCTTCTTCGCCAAGTGTCTGCATGTAGATGCTGTCGCGCGCGTGCCCAAAACTTTCCTTTGCCGTCAGCGTGCAGAGGATAATGTCCATTCTTGCGCCGTTCTTCGTTTTGTGGGCAAAGCTTGTCCAGCTGAAACGGCTGCGCTTATAGTCATCGGTCGTCGTG
>JAQVWW010000133.1 GCA_028709505.1 Eubacteriales bacterium | reverse complement strand
ATAGTCCAGCGCCACGCATACCAGTAGGGCGATAAGAGCGCCGTCCCAGCCGCCCCATAGCCATGTGCATATCGTGCAGATGACCGCCCACGCCATTTTGATTCCCGTAAAAGCTTTTTCCATATCTGTCCCCCGCGTTCGCCCGCCGGCATAAAAATACCCTGGGGCGCTTCCATTACTGGCCGCTCCGGGGCTTGATTTTTGGTCGTGCGCTATTCCGCCGGCGCCGCTGGCCACGTTATCCCGCCGGGCACCAGCCGCGCCGTCTCGGGCAAGTCCCGCAGCGCCTGCCGGTACGCCTGCCACGCCCCGCGCTGGGCATCGGTCAGCGGCGCATCGGGCACCTGTGTCCAATCACAGCCGGTTAGCAGCGCGTTGCGGCGCTTACGCAGCCCTCGCAGCACCGCGTCGGCTATCTCTGCCCCGCCGCTGTCATCGTGCAGCGTTATGTTGCCCCAGTCTGCAATGCCGGCGACGCTGCCCACGCCGGGTATGTCGATATAGTCGTCGCCTATGATAGCGTTATCGCCGCGCAGTATGTCGTCCACATATATCACTGATAGGTCACCTCCAATATGGGCGGTGTGGCGTCGCCTACGCCGTCGCACTTGCCGTAGCCAGTGTTGCCCGTGTTAATGGCCAGACCCACGGCACCGCCGTTGATTATGGCCTGCACGTCTGCAGGGCTAATGTCCATCCATGTAGCCACGCCGCGCGGGATAGTCGCGCTGGCACCAGTACCGCCGCGCACCGGCGCATTACCCGATGTATTGCCGCCGGGCAGCGTAGCGGGCGACGTGTATGTCTGTACGGTTATCGTCTCTGCGGAGCTGCTACCCACGCCATTGCGGCGCATCAACCGTATGCGGGCGCGTAGCACGGTTTTACCGGCTAGAGATGACAAGTCAAACCGCATGCAGCCTGTCCAGATGCCGTTAGGTGCCCATCGGCCATACCCAACGAGGCGGTCGGCATACCATTGGTTGTCCGGGCTTGCGCGGTAGGATCGGCTGTCGGCCAGCGCGACTTGCACCGTCTGCGTAGGCGGCGTGGGCGGCGGCGTATAGCCGCTGCCGTGAGCCTCCGATGCGCTGCCGCGTACTTCGGCCACCGCGTCCGTTGATATCGTGCCATAGGGCCGGGTGCCCAAAACGTGCATGACACTGCCGTCGCGCACAACATACGCATACGTGCAATCGCCACGCGTGCTCTCGGCGTATGCAGAGCTGTTATCGTTAAGCCACATGCCGTGATAGGCGTTAATCTCGGTACCGCGCACCCTAACGTTGCTGGCATTGATGACGTCGATACCGTTATTACCTGTGCCGGCCACCGCAACGGCGCAATTGTCCAGCAGCACGTTGCCGCACTGGCTAATCCGTACATTGCCGGATATTACGCCGTAGACCGTCACAGGCACACTGCACTGTGTTATACGCAGCGTACGCACCTGTACGTGCGCGTCTATAGCACCCTTGCCTATCGTAATACTGCCAGACCCATAGTACCCATCCAGTAGCACGTCCTCACCGTAATTAACGCCGGAATACAGCCAGATACGCACTGTCGCGCCATCAAGATGCTTGGGCAGCGACTCCAGCGCACTGGCAATTGTGCGTTTGGCGTTAGCCCAGCCACCTATGCCACTGTTGTTGTCGTTGCCGGTCGGCCACACATATATGTCGTAGACGCCCGGCGGCAAGCGGGTGGCCCGCGCACCCACCAGGCTGGGCATTGCGTTGTTGATATATTGAGGGCCGGAGTACAGCGCGTCGGCGTTGACACGCTCGGCACTAATGCCGTTGTCGTCGATGCTGACGCGGCTTAAGTCCTGGTCGTTGGGGTCTTTGATGTTGACCGCAAAGTTCTGTGTGTCGAAAGCGACGTCGGCGCTGTAGGCATACAGTTTCCCGGCGGAAATATCTATTCCGCTTGCCTTAACAGCTTCGGCACCCGCGGCTACCCAGGCCGTCCCATCCCAGCGCTTGAGCAGGTTGGGCGTCACCGACGTGTCCAGCCACAGCCGCCCCACCGGCGGGACTTCCGGCGGCGGGCCGCCCACATGCGGCTTTTCGCCGTCGTAGGTGGTCTGACTGACCTTCAGGGCGATTTGTTCCGCATTACGCTGTATTTCGCTCCAGGAGCGCGTAACCATGGAAGATACTGTGCTGGCCGACACCTGCGTAGACGTGGCCTGCTCGTAGGCAGATGGTGCCGTCAGCGCTATCTGCGACCGCAGCCCTCCGGTGTATGTCAATACCTCGGTTCCCACTATGGACAGGCGCCGGACGTTGGTCTTGTAGTCGGTTATGCCCAGAGCGTCGCCAGGATCCAGCGCGGGGTCGCCTTGCCAAGCGACGTTGTAAGACCAATATTCGATGACGCTAAGTGCCGATAGCAGCGTGTTGGCCGCGGGAGCCGGGAAGTCCACCATCAGCGGGTTGCCAATGATACTCCACGGCCGCTGCGGCTCGTTCCCATAGGTCAACCCCACGTCTTCCGCAGTGGACTTAACGATAAGGCCGTCTACCCAAAACGCTTCGTCTGCTACCGTCATGGGCGGGAAGTAATTGTCGGGCGTAATTTCAGCCACAGCTGCAGCTGCTGTGGTGAACTGCCGTATTTCCAGCACCCCGGCACGGTTTATCCAAGCAAATCCGCCGGCCAGCTCGGCCACCCAGCCGATAATCTGGCGCAGCGTACCGCCGCTGATTTCCTGGGTGATAGGCATGCCCATGTTGGGCAGGCTTGCATATCCCGATGCTAACGGCACCCCGGCTTGCGTTGTCACTTCTTCCAGCAGCGCCGCAGCGGTCGCCGGCGGCGTAAACGGGGGCTGATATGCTTTCTCCAGCCTTATCATCCGGTCATACGCCGTAAGCGCTATTTTGCCCTCGGAGCGTGTCGGCTGGTCGGCGGTAAAGATACCCTGGGACACATACTCTACGCTGTCATCCGGTAGCACCAGGCCGATTTCCGGCACGATATCTACGCCGGCAAAAGCTGATAGATCCATCGTGCCGTCCAGATCAAACAGGGCCACGTCTAGCTGTGCCGCTGTCGTGGCCCCCAAGGCAAACCCCGTATCGGGTGTGGCGCCGCGCCGTATGGTCAGGCTTATCACTGTATCGTCGTCATATACAGCACCACCGACGGTGAGCCGTGAACGCAATGTGCGTCCCTGACCGGCTATGGCCGTTTTGTATGCCTCTGATACGCTATACATGCTCCTCCTACTGCTCAATCAGCGATACCGACAAGCTTTTATAGTAGTACTGCCCGTTGGCAAGCTTGTGGCTCACCTCCATCTGCGGGTCTCCAGTGTAGCAGGTAATGGTTTTCGGCGCGCCTGCTTTCAAGTCGTCATAGGTCACCGATATGAATACGCCGCTGATCGCCGACAGGATGCCCGCAGCTTCCGCAGCCGTCAGACCACCCCATTTAAGCTCCAACTTGGCTTTGATGGCCACCCGGTCGATAAGCATTTGCCCTTTGGCGTTGCGTCCGGACGTCTCGGCGGCCAGCGCGTTATACGATACGCTGACTGCCTGGGGCTGCCTGGATAGGGGCACACCGTTGATTTTGATCATGTTGCCCTCCTTACACTGGCAGCGGCGATAGGCCGGTACGCCTACGCTCCGCCTGTGCACGTTTAATTACGGTGCGATACACCGGCTCCCCATCAAGGTCAAGTGTAATGTAGATGTCACCGCCCCCGTTGCCGCCGTTGATGACATCGGCCAACTGCTGCATCCAGCCGGTATTGCGATCCAGCGGGAGGATAGCCTCCTTTCCCGCCTCGCCAGCACCGATGAGCGTGGCGCGGTCAAGGATGCCGCCCTGGGCGTTCCAGGAGACTGAGAATTTGGGCAGGCCCGGCAGGTTCATGGCCATTAAGGATTTGCCGACAAAAGACGCCGTATCCCATCTTAGATTAACGGTAGGCGCTTTGATATTAGGCCATTTTACCTCACCACTCAACGTGCGCTTGATGGCGTCGACAGCATCCTGCACTGTTTTTTTAGCCGCATCTATAGGGTCAGTTATGGCGGATTTGATGTTGTTCCACGCTTCGGTGGCCTTGGATTTGATGTTGTCCCACTCCGTAGCTAGGTTGGAGACAAACGAGCGCACCGTCAGCACCGTATTGACCCATGCCCGCTCGATAGGTTGGACGATGGCATTTTTCACGGATTCCCACTTTTCACGCGTGCTAGTGACAATGGCGTTCCATTTTTCGGTAATAGCTGTTTTGATTTCGTCAACTTTTTCCTTGATAGCTTTTTTGGCATCCTCAATGGTCTTCGGCAGATCCTTAACCCATTTCGCAAATTTCGGGGCCCATTCATCAATCAAGTCTTTAAGCCATTTTGGCAGAGACGCGTCGGCAAATTTTTTGAGCCCATCCAGCACCTTATCCCAGTCTCCGGCAAAAATCCCGGCTATAATTTCCAGCGCGGCCGCAAACAATTCGAACAAGCGCACCACCCCATCGAGGGCGTTGTCTTTAAGCCAGGTCACAAAGGGTTCAATATGGGGCCAAACTTCTTTTACGCTTTCTTTGATAGATTCCCAGGATTCCTTTATGCTATCAAGCGCCTCCTGTATTCTGGGGTTATCTATCAAGTCCTGCAGCCACTGGGGCAGCTCAATTTTTTTACCAAACTCCAGTCCGCTTCCTCCACCACCGCCGCCGCCTGAACGCTGAGAGGGCAGAACAGTTAACTCATCAAAGCCGGCCAAGCTTTTTTGGGCTTCCTTAGCGGCGCCACCTACTCCATTTACGTTTTCCTCAAGCCCTTTGACCCCTTTTTGAGCGTCACCCCAACTCACGCCGAACAGCGCGCCCATTACCTGCGCTATATAATTGGTTACCTTGGCAAGCCAACTGGCTAACGCCTGCAAGGCCGGCAGCGCCGCCTGATAGATTGGTTGGAAAGCCATGGCTAGGTTGCCCTTTATTTGGGCTAAACTACTTTTAAACGTTTCATTATGTGTTGCAGCCTCCCATAGCTTTGAACCCAGTTTTCCAAGAACAGCCACCACGGCG
>JAQVWW010000132.1 GCA_028709505.1 Eubacteriales bacterium | reverse complement strand
GGCGCAGGTAAAGCCCACCAGCGCAATATCGCGCCAGATGCCGGCGTCGGGCAGGCGCGGGCCCCAATCCCAGCCGAACATGCAGTGGGCCTTGCGCAGGTGCGGGAAGCCCTGCATGGCGTGCGAAGAGCCGTCGGCCTTGCACTGGGCATAGGCCGCCCGGATGTAGCGCGTGGGCGACGAAAAAGTGATTTCAATGGTGTTTTCGCCGGCGCGCAGCAGGCTTTTCACATCGAATTCCCAGGTGCGGTGCATGTTGTCAGCCCGGCCGGCAAAGGCGTCGTTGATGCGGATTTCGGCCAGCGTATCCAGCCCTTCGCAGCGCAGCAGCACGCGTTCGTGCCGCAGCAGCGCGTCCTCTACGATAAAACGGCGCGTGTAGCAGAAGTCGTTTTCCATCAGGGCCAGGGCTGTCATCTCGTTGTCGCGGTAAAAGGGGTCTTCCATGGCGTCGCTGCGCAGAAGATCGGCATAGACCGAGCCGGGTACCTGGGCGGGATAGGATACGGCGTCGCCGGCTATCTGCATCTGCCAAGGGCCGTTAAGCGATGATGTAAGCATGATGTCCTCCCGTACGGAATAAAGTATACCCATACAGTAGGACAGATAGATGCCGCTGTCAACCACAAAACGCGCGCCTTGCTATCGTGGCGCAGTTATGCCGGTCTTGCGCCCTTTGTGGCATTTACACCCTTTTCAAACCTTGCGGCACGCGATAAAATGATGCAGAATAAGGGAAAAAGGGATTTGGTTTACTTATGGATATCGTACTGGTGGGGCTGGGCGTCATAGGCGGCTCTTTTGCCCAGGCGCTTAAAAGCGCCGGATACGCCGACGTGTACGGCGTGGACACCGACGCGCAGACGGTGCAAAAGGCCAAAGAGCGCGCCCTGATTGCCGACGGCGGTACCGACGCCGCCCAGTGGCTGCCGCGCGGCGATCTGGTGATCGTATCGCTGTATCCGCTGCTGCTTGCGCCGTTTATGCGGCAGAATATGCGGCACTTTAAAGGCGGCTGCGTCGTCACCGATACCACCGGCGTAAAGACCATGGTGGTGGACGCCATAACCGCGCTGCTGCGCGACGATGTGGATTTCGTATTCGGCCACCCGATGGCCGGGCGCGAGAAAAAGGGCATTGATTTTGCCGATGCGCGCGTGTTTGCCGGGGCCAACTATCTGATTACGCCCACGCCGCGCAACCAGGAGAAGAACATCGTCGCCGTGGAAGACCTGATGCGTCGGCTGGGCTTTGGCAGCGTGCGGCGCATCACGCCGGCGCTGCACGACGAGATGATAGGCTATACGTCGCAGCTGCCCCACGCGCTGGCCGTGGCGCTGGTCAACAGCGACGACCATCAGCGCGACACCGGCAGCTTTATCGGCGACAGCTACCGGGACTTAACCCGCATCGCCAATATCAACGCCGAGCTGTGGAGCGAGCTGTTCCTGGGCAACCGGGACAACCTGCTTGCTGCCATACACGCCTTCCAGCAGGAGCTGGAGACCATCCGCCGGGCGGTGGAGCAAGGCGATAAGCAGACGCTGACGGCGTGCTTTGCGCGCTCGTCGGCCCGCCGCGAGGCTTTGCAAAAATAAACGCCGGCGTTTCGCCGCGTCAGAGAGGAAACCCGATGCAACCAATTGTTGAACTACTAAAGGCTGTGCTGCTGGGCATCGTGCAGGGCATTACCGAATGGCTGCCCATCAGCAGTACCGGCCACATGCTGCTGGTTAACGAGCTACTCCACATGCAATTCTCCAAAGATTTTGTCGACCTGTTCCTGGTGGTCATACAGCTGGGTTCCATCCTGGCGGTGGTGGTGCTGTATTTTCACAAGCTCAACCCGTTCGCGCCGTCCAAATCCCGCGACGAAAAGCGCCAGACGCTGGCGTTGTGGGCCAAGGTCGTCGTGGCCTGTATTCCGGCCGGCGTCATCGGCGTGCTGTTTGAGGACAAAATAGACGCCTGGTTCTACAATGCCCCGGTTATCGCCGCGGCGCTGGTCGTCTACGGCATCGCCTTTTTGGTGCTGGAGGCCCGTAACCGACGCCCGCGCGTGCAGACGCTGGAGCAGCTGGACTATAAAACGGCCTTTCTCATCGGCGTCATCCAGGTGCTGGCGCTGGTTCCCGGCACGTCACGGTCGGGCTCGACGATATTGGGAGCCATCCTACTGGGATGCTCACGCTATGTGGCGGCGGAGTTTTCGTTCTTTTTGGCAGTGCCCATCATGTTCGGCGCCAGCGGCGTCAAACTGCTGGGCGCCGGCTTTGTACTCTCGCCGATGGAATGGGGCGTGCTGCTGACCGGCATGGCGGTGGCCTTTTTGGTGTCCATCTGGGCCATCCGCTTTTTGATGCGCTACATCCGCCGGCACGACTTTAAGGCTTTCGGCATCTACCGTATTGTGCTGGGTACCATAGTGCTGGCCTACTTTATACTCAACCGGTAGCGCCCTGCCACCACCCCACAACACCAAGGAGGATTGACGATGAAACTGCAGTATTTGGGCACCGCCGCCGCCGAGGCGCTGCCGGCGCTCTTTTGTAACTGCGCCACGTGCACAACGGCTCGGGCCAGGGGAGGTAAGAACATCCGCGGCCGGTCGGGCATGGTGCTGGACGGCAGCCTGATGATAGATTTTCCGCCGGACATTTACATGCACAGCTTAAACCTGGGCCTAAACTTAAACCACATCCAAGATATTATCGTCACGCACAGCCATATGGACCACTTTGACGCGCTGGAGCTGACGACGGCGTCGCCCGACTATTACGCGCACAACGGCGAGAACAGCCACCCCATCCACGTATACGGCAACGGCAACGTGGGCCGGGCGCTGCAGGCGGGCATTCTGGGTGAGTTCGGCCATCCGGTGGATTTTTTGCCCTACCATCGGGTGTGGGCCTATCGGCCTTTTGCCGTGCAGGATTTCACCGTCACGGCGCTGCCGGCGCTGCACGCGCTGGGCGACGCCACCGAGGACGCCTTTATTTATTTGATACAGAAGGCCGGCAAAAGCCTGCTCTACGCCAACGACACCGGTATCTTCTACGACGACGTGTTTGAGTATCTAAAAAAAGTCGGCGTAAAGCTGGATATGGTCAGCTTTGACTGCACATTTGGCACGTTGCCCGACGGCAAAAACCATATGGGCCTGCCCGATAACCTCGTGGTGCAGCGCCGCCTGGAGGAGCAGCGCAGCGCGGGTGTGAACACCCGGTATGTGGTTACGCACTTTTCGCACAACTGCGGCTCCTGCCATGAGGAACTGGTCGAAGCGGCGGCTCAGTACGGCTATACGGTGGCCTACGACGGCATGTGCTGGGAGATTTAGGCCGTGCCGATGCCGGCGTCTGCGGCTATCCGGTCGGCATAAGCGGCATTCATAAGAACAGCCCGGCCGTGTGGCAGGGTGCAAAGGAGGAAATATGCCGGCTGACGCACAATGGGTGGCGGCGACGGTATTGGCGGTGCTGGCCGTCGGCGCGCTCCTGGCGCTGCTGCGGCGCGCCCAACACCGGCGCAGCCGGCAGCTGGACGCCAACTATGGTGCAGTACCCGCCGGAAAAGCGGGGGATCTGTCATCCATAAAGAGATATCATATCTACGCTGCCCAAGACGAAGGCGCGGAGCAGATGGTAGACGACACCACGTGGAATGACCTGAATATGGACGATGTGTTTGCGCGCATCAACGTTTGCGCCTGCTCGGTGGGCGAGGAATATCTCTACCATAGGCTGCACTGTTTAAAGGCGGACCGCGACGAGCTGGAAAGATGGGAAAAGTTGGTGTGTTGGGCCGATAAGAACCCGGCGCAGCGGCTGACGATGCAGCGTATTTTAGCCGGCGTCGGCAAGCGGCAGGACAACGGCCTGAGCTTCTACCTGTTCCACGCCCGGGCAAAGCGGCTGCCGCACGCGTGGGCATATCCGGCGCTGGCGGCGCTGCCGCTGGTCGGTATGGCGCTGCTTATTGTTTCCCCGCAGGCAGGGCTGGCGGTAATGCTGGCTGCGGCAGCCATCAACATCGTGCTGTCCTCACGCAGCCGGCTGCTGTTGGAGGGCGAGCTGGACAGCATGCGCTACTTTGCGGCGCTGCTGTACGGCGCCAAGCAGCTGGATAAAAAACTGGGTGAGCAACTGCGGCGGTTCGACCTTGACGTAGCGCAGCCGCTGAAGCCTTTGCGCCACGCCGGCGGTCTGGTACCCGGCGGCATCCACAAAGCGATGGCCGAGCTGGAGGCGCTGGTTCTGCTGTTTAAGGCGGTATTTCTTGTCGACTTGGTGCTGTATAACCGCACCGTGGCGCTCTTAACCCGGCACACGCAGGCGCTGGGCGCGCTGTACCGGATGGTGGGCGAACTGGACGCCGCCGTCTGCGTGGCGTCCTACCGGCGCAGCCTGACGCTACACTGCAAGCCCACGTTCCATGCCGATAACACCGTCGATTTTTCGCAAATGTACCACCCGTTGCTGGCGCACCCGGTGGCAAACAGCGGCCGCATCGATAACGACAGCATCATCACCGGCTCCAACGCGTCGGGCAAGTCCACATTCCTCAAAGCCATCGCCGTCAACCACATTCTGGCTCAGACCATCCATACGTGCTGCGCGGCGCGCTATGCGTTGGGCTTTGCGTATGTGGCGTCGTCGATGGCGGTACGCGACGATATCTTGACCGGCGACAGCTATTTCATTACCGAAATCAAGTCGCTCAAGCGCATCATGGAATATTGCCGGCAGCGGCGATGTCTGTGCCTGATAGACGAAATCCTGCGCGGCACCAACACGCCCGAGCGGTTGGCTGCGTCTACCGCCGTGCTGCGGCAGCTGCACGGCGGCGACAGCCTGTGCCTGGTGGCCTCCCACGATATAGAGCTGACCCACATTCTTGCCGGCGTCTATGACAGCTACCACTTCAGCGAGAAGTTTGAAAACGACACCATTCTATTTGATTATCTGCTCAAAGACGGCCCTTCGCGCAGCAGGAACGCCATCCGATTGCTGGAATATATGGGTTTTGACCGGGCAATCGTCGAGGAAGCTCT
>JAQVWW010000131.1 GCA_028709505.1 Eubacteriales bacterium | reverse complement strand
TACTTTCCTGAAGCTGCCCATCCCGGCTTTTGTCGACCCCAATCTGCACCCGCTTCGCTACGCGCTGGCCCAGCTGTTTTTGACCATCCCGGTGGTGGCCGCCGGCTATCGCTTTTATACGGTGGGCTACCGCGCGCTTTGGCAGCGCAGCCCCAATATGGACTCGCTCATCGCCATCGGCACCACCGCCGCAGTCGGTTACAGCCTGTATTCCACGTACCGCATTGCCATGGGCGACGCCCACGCCATACACGGCTTATATTTTGAGTCGGCCGGCGTCATCATTGCGCTGATTTTGCTGGGCAAGACGCTGGAAGCCATCTCCAAAGGCAAGACTTCCGAAGCCATCAAAAAGCTGATGGGCTTAACGCCCAAGACGGCCACCGTCGTCGTCGACGGCCAGGAGCGCGAAGTGCCCATCGACGACGTGGACATCGGCGACATCCTGCTGGTGCGCCCGGGCGAGAAGATTCCGGTGGACGGCGTCGTCACAGAAGGGCACACGGCCATCGACGAGTCGATGCTGACCGGCGAGAGCATGCCGGTGGATAAAGACGCCGGCGACGCCGTATACGCCGCCAGCATCAACAGCAACGGCGTCATCCGCTTTCGCGCCACGAAGGTGGGCGGCGACACGGCGCTGGCCCAGATTATCCGGCTGGTCGAGGACGCCCAGAGCACTAAGGCGCCCATCGCCAAGATGGCCGACATCGTGTCGGGTTACTTTGTGCCGGCGGTGTTTGGCATCGCCGTGCTGGCCTTTGTGGCGTGGCTGCTGGCCGGCGAGGGGATGGGCTTCGCGCTGACGATATTTGTCTCGGTGCTGGTCATCGCCTGCCCCTGCGCGCTGGGGCTGGCCACGCCCACCGCCATCATGGTGGGTACCGGAAAGGGCGCCGAGCACGGCATTCTCATCAAGAGCGGCGAGGCGCTGGAAGTGGCCCACCGCGTCGATACGGTGGTGCTGGATAAGACCGGCACCATCACTGCCGGCAAGCCCGAGGTGACCGACGTTCTGACGCTGGGCGACGTAAGCGAAGAACGGTTGCTGTCGCTGGCGGCCTCGGCCGAAGCCAACTCGGAGCACCCGCTGGGCGACGCCATCGTGCGCCACGCCCGGCAGCGCGGCGTTGTGCTGGTACCCACCGAAGATTTCCAGGCGCTGCCCGGCTACGGCCTTCAGGTGCGCGCCGACGGACAGCTTTTATACATCGGAAACGATAAGCTGCTGGATCGTCATGGCATTGGGCGCGACAACGCGCAAGAGGACGCCCGCCGGCTGGCCGGCGAAGGGAAAACGCCGATGTACGTCGCTTCAGACAGCCGGCTGCTGGGCGTTATCGCCGTGGCCGACGTGGTAAAAGAGGGCAGCGCGCCGGCCATCGCCAAGCTCAAAGAGATGGGCATCGAAGTGGCCATGATAACCGGCGACAATCGCAGCACCGCCCAGGCCATCGCCCGGCAGGTGGGCATCGACCGCGTGCTGGCAGAGGTGCTGCCCCAGGATAAATCCGGCGAGGTGAAGAAGCTGCAGGCCGAAGGCAAGAAAGTGGCCATGGTGGGCGACGGCATCAACGACGCGCCGGCACTGGCCCAGGCCGATATCGGCATCGCCATCGGCTCGGGCACCGACGTGGCCATGGAATCGGCCGACATCGTGCTGATGCGCAGCGATTTGATGGATGTGCCCACCGCCATCCACTTAAGCCGCAGCACGATACGCAACATCAAGCAGAACCTGTTCTGGGCCTTTGGCTACAACACCGCCGGTATTCCCATCGCCGCGGGGCTGCTGCACCTGTTCGGGGGGCCGCTGCTCAACCCGATGATTGCCGCGGCGGCCATGTCGCTCAGTTCGGTATCGGTGCTGACCAACGCGTTGCGCCTGAAAGGGTTCAAGCCCTACCGGTAGGGGTACTATGAAAGGGTAATCGATAGAACGTCCATTATGAAGGAGGAATCGTCATGCAAACCATCGTCATTCAAGTAGAGGGCATGTCCTGCGCCCATTGCCAACGGGCCGTTACCAACGCGCTGAGCGCCTGCAACGGCGTATCCGACGCCGTCGTCAGCCTGGAGCACAAGAATGCCACCGTGACATACGACCCGGGCCAGGTAACGCCCGACGAGCTACGCGCCGCCATCCGCGAGGAAGGGTACGAAGCGACCTGACGGCAGCCGCAAGGATAAGAGAAAAGGCGAACGAGAAATCGTTCGCCTTTTGTCGTGTGAGTGACGCATAGGCAGATGAGCCACGAATGGGCGGATAGTGGTAACCGTTTGCCGTTTTCATACATCCTACGCCTGCCGAAAGGCGGAGCCTTCCGCTTTACTGCCGCTTTCAAAGCCGCAAGCGGCTTTTGCCGCTACTGGGGTAGGGGGGACCGGCTGGCGGAAGGCAGAGCCTTCCGCGTACTTGGGAGGGAGGATGGGCTGGCGGAAGGCAGAACCTTCCGCTTAGTTACCGCTACCGAAGCCGCAAGCGGCTTCTATCGCTACTTGGGAGGGGGGCAAGGGGTGGCGGAAGGCAGAGCCTTCCGCGTACTTGCCGCTTTCAAAGCCGCAAGCGGCTTTTGCCGCTACTGGGGTGAGGGGGGACCGGCTGGCGAAAGGCAGAACCTTCCGCGCACTTGCCGCTTTCAAAGCCGCAAGCGGCTTTTGCCGCTACTGGGGTAGGGGGGGGACCGGCTGGCGGAAGGCGGGGCCTTCCGCTTACTTGCCGCTACCGAAGCCGCAAGCGGCTTTTACCGCTGCTGGGGAGGGAGGACCGGCTGGCGGAAGGCGGAGCCTTCCGCGTTATTATTGCCGCTACCGAAGCCGCAAGCGGCTCCTATCGCTGCTTGGGAGGGTGGAAAGGGGTGGCGGAAGGCGGGGCCTTCCGCGTTATTCATCACTTCGTAATATTTTCGCAATAGGACTGTTACCAGATTTTTACCATCCCGTAACGGCTTGCACACAGGGCCGTAACACAGGCGGATAGAATATAAGTATACCAACGCAAAGGGGGTGGGGCCATTGCAACAATAGACCAGAGCTTATCAACACAAGACAACCGACTTTGGAAAGGGAGTGATCGATGCGTAAAAGAATGCCGAACCTTTGAAAAGTACGTTTGCTAACCGCGAGAGCGGATTTGATATAGAGCGTCGCGCAGTATCCGCACCCCCGGCGGAATCCTGCAACATCGCGACGCAAAACAAGCCCATATGCAACACCTCTAAATCGAAAAGAACCGCCAGAAAGGCGGTTCTTTTCCGTGTGCGGCCGGCCGCGCTAAAACACGAACGTGTCCGGGTCATTGCCCCGGCGCACGCCTGTGTTCAATGCCGCAAGCCGACCCATATCGTCGTTGCTTAGCGTAAAAGAGGTGATGTCCAGATTGCTGGCAATGCGCGCCGGCGTCACCGACTTGGGCAATACCCGGTAACCCCGGGCTACCATGTAATGTAGGATGATCTGCGCCGGCGTCCTGCCATATTTTTCGGCCAGTTCCACAACCACATCGCCGCCCATATCGTAAGACAGCGGCCGCCACGCCTCCATCAGGATGCCCTGGGCGGCGCAGTACTCCTGCAGCGCGTCGTCGAGAAACGACGGGTGGGCTTCCACTTGGTTGACCGCCGGCACCACGTCGCATTGCGCCAGCAGGGCCTTAATATGATGGGGCAAAAAGTTGGACACGCCAATGGCCTTTACCCGCCCTTCGCGATAGATGCGCTGCAACGCCTGCCAGGTTTCCACATAGCGGTCGCGCCCCGGCCAATGGATCAGATACAGATCGATGCCGTCCAGATTCTTCTCGCTGCGGTCAAAGGCGCGCAGCGCCGCATCATATCCGTGGTCGTCGTTCCACAGCTTGGACGTGACGAAGACGTCGCCGCGATGGCAGCCGGCGTCCTGGATGCCCCGGCGCACATCGGCTTCATTGCCGTAAAAAGATGCCGTGTCGATGCTGGTGTATCCGCAGCGAAGCGCCGTCTTCACCGCCGCGCGCACGTCGTCGCCCAACGATTTATAAGTACCCAGCGCCACAGCGGGTATCGTAACGCCGTTGTTCAAAGTATAGCTTTTTGGCAGCATGGCAAAATCCTCCCAGCGTGCTTTTCATGATAATACCCCATTTGGGCGCAAGGGGCAACCGCCGAAGCCTCCATAGAAAACGGGGTTGTCATTTCTGCCGAATCCTCTATACTTAAAAGGAAAGTATATCGATTTTAACGAAAAGGGGCGAAGATATGGATTTTTCCATCGACACCAGCACCATCCGACAAATTGGTATCCTGACCCGTGATATCCAAGAGGCCACGCAGCAGACCGCAGCCTTTCTGAACACGGCGGTGCCCGATATTATGACGTCGCCGGAATATGAGTTGACCAGGGCGGTCTATCGCGGGCAGCCCTGCACCGCGCGCATTTATCAGTCGTTCTTTAACTTGGATAACGTCCAGATTGAGCTTATCGAGCCGATGGACGACACGCCGTCCATCTGGCTGGAGTGCCTGCAGCGCGACGGCGAAGGGATGCACCACGTGGCCTACGAGGTCAAGAACATGGCCCAGGCCATTGCCGACCTGGAAGCGCAAGGCATTGCGCTGCTGCAAAAGGGCGAGTATCCCGGCGGCCGCTACGCCTATCTGGACGACCGCAGCAAGCGCAAGATGATCATAGAGCTGCTGGAAAACGACTGACGCCACAGGCCAAACGCAACAAGCCGCGCAAAGGACGCGGCTTTTTCCTACCCTTTGCCCGGCACGTATCGCATCAGGCGGCGGGGTATCAGGCGCCGGGCGGCTAAAAGCCCGGGGCAGAGCAGAGAGAGTAAAAGCCGCGTAAAAAAATTTACGCGGCTTCGTCTTTTATTCATTTTGCCTGCCGCACCATCCTGCGGTAAACCAACGGCCCAGGCATAGGGCGGGGGAACATGGTTTACTCGCCGTATGCCGGCCCTTTTTTCGTACGTTTGCGGCCAAAGGACAGCTTCATCGTAAAGAGCTTGTCCGACGAGAACAGCCGCGACGTGAAGATAAGGCAGACCGCCAGGAAGACGGCCTGATACGCAATCCCCGCCGCCAACAG
>JAQVWW010000130.1 GCA_028709505.1 Eubacteriales bacterium | reverse complement strand
CATGACTTTCAATGAATCAGGGTTGATTCAAGATAAGCCAGATAGTGATTGCGTTTTTAGTACTAATTATTTCTTCCCAGGAACCATGATTAGTGCGAAATTATTGTTAAATGATGATGATGTAAAACAATTAGAAAATTGAGAATTATGTATAGTAATAATAATACTATTAATTTAGAAGATTATAGAGTTAAGGATCCTAAGACTGGAGCTATCTCTAAGGTTTTTACAGGAAGAGACAGAGGGGAGTATGTTCGTATAAAGTCAAAATTGGATGAAATAGAAAAAATATATAATATTGTTATAATTGTAATACCTAATAATGTTTACTCTATTAATCCATCTTTTTTTGAAGAACTTTTTGTTAATGTTGTCAAGAAATTGGGCAAAGATTTATTTATGCAAAAATTTATATTTAAATCTGAAGGTAGCTATGACTATAATAGACAGTTAAATGAAGCAATAGATAGAATTCTAAGGCCTAAAACAGCAATTGATTGATATGAATGTATTTTCAACAACTGAATCTGTTTATTTTATAGAAATATCATCTCTATTACAAACTTCTATTTTAGATAATATATATAAAATAGCAACAGTGGTTGCGCTGGTGGACGAAACGCGGCTGGAGTATACGCTGCCGGTGGCCGACGCCGAGGCGGCGCAGCACCTGATGCGGATGACGCCGTTGGCCGAAAACGCGCCGTCAGAAATGACATTTTCAGACAAAGATATCACCTTTTCTATGAATATTTACATAGGAAGAGTTGTTGGATGATGCTATAATATATGAGTTCGTAACGCTACGTGCTGCATCGCGACGAAAAAGGAGGAACCAACGCTTTTGGATGGAATGCTAAAGATTATCGATTTTAAAAACGCTTTGCCGGTGACCGGATTCTTCCTGGTCAAGACGGCGGCCGTTAAGGCGTCCAGCAACGGGAAATCCATGTATGGCGATTATACGCTGGCCGATGAGACCGGCGAAATCAACGCCAAGATTTGGGACGTCAGCGACGCCGCCAACTGCCCCCAGGCTGGGGCGGTCATCAAGGCGCAGGGCGTTGTCAACGAGTGGCAGGGCAGGCTGCAGCTGCGCATCGATCGGTTCCGCCCGGCCACCCAAGACGATCCGGTGGACATGGCACAGCTGGTGCCGGCGGCGCCGCTGGAGCCGGTGGTCATGCTGCGCACCATCGAAAAATATGTGGAGAAGATTGAGAATCAGGAAATCCATGCGTTGGTGACGCACATGCTGGGCATCCATCAGGAGCAGCTGCTCATCTGGCCGGCGGCGGTCAAGAACCACCATTCCATTCGCGCGGGGCTGTTGTATCATACGTCGACGATGCTGAAACTGGCCGAAGGCATGATAAAGGTGTATCCGTTCTTGCGCAAGGATTTGCTGTATGCCGGCGCCGTGCTGCACGATTTGGCCAAGATGGTGGAGCTTAACGCCACCAACACCGGCATTGCCACCGAATATAGCCGCGACGGCCAGTTGCTGGGGCACATCGTGCAGGGCATCGTTGAAATTGACCGCGTCGGGCGGCAGCTGGGCATCTCCCAGCACACAATGACGCTGCTGCAACACATGCTGCTGGCCCACCATTATGAGCCTGAGTTTGGCAGCCCGCGTCGGCCGATGTTCCCCGAGGCCGAGGCGCTGCATTATCTGGATATCATCGACGCGCGCATGTATGATATGACAAAAGCTTTGGAGATGACACCGGAAGGAGGCTTTAGCGAAAGACTGTGGACGCTGCACAATAGGCAGCTCTACCACGTACCGCAAGATCTTTCGGGAGAGTGACCAATGAAAAAACAAGCAAGGCCGGAAGAGAACTGGTGTTATGGCAGCCAGGAAAGGCGGGAGACCGAGATAACCATACAGGAGCTCAGCGAACTGGCCCAGTGCCTGGAGCAACTAGAGAACGGCCGCAAGGAAAAAGTGGAAAAGCTGACGGAGCTGTATCTGTTCACATTGCGCCAGAACATACGCACTTACGAGCATTCCGATGAGATCATGCGCCTAAGCACCGAGGTAGACAGCGACATGTCCCGGCATTATGCGCTGCGCAACCGCATGCGCCAGCTGATAAACCGGTTTTCGGCGGCGGATATAACGGATGTAAAATAATTATATTGGCATTGGCCTTTCCAATTGATTCGTATATAATTAATTCATGGAGCCACGGGGCGCCATGAATTTTGTTAAAGTGGGAATGATATGCACAGAATCGTTGGGGCTGAGGGCACACTGGAGTTTTTCGAAAGCGTGTTGGACGGCATGGTGGATATGGTGCGCGTCATAGACGCCCAGTGCAACGTGGTGCTGGCCAACGAGCGCATGCGCACGGTGCTGGGGTCGGTCGAGGGCAGCAAATGCTATGCCAGCCTGAGTGCGGGCGGCGCTGCCTGCGCCAACTGCGTGGGCGGGAAAGCCCGCGCCGCACAGCGGGTTTTTGAGAAGAAGGTGGAACTGAACCAGCGCCAATATTCTGTCATCGCCTCGCCGCTTACGCGGCCTGACGGCGAGCCTTGGTGCGTCGAGGTTTGGCGCGATATGACCCGCGAATATGCCATCAGCGACGAGCTGCGCCGGCGCGACCAGAAGACCAAGCGGGACTTAGCCTACGCCCGGCGGCTGCAATGGAACATGCTGCCCCGGCATATGCCCAGCCAGCAGGGCTACCGCTTTGCTGCCCAATACAAGCCTTGCGAAGAGCTTTCGGGCGACTTTTTCGACGCGTTTCGGCTGGACAGCGACCATGTGGCCTTCTATATTGCCGACGTGGCCGGCCACGGTGTGCCGGCATCGCTGTTGACGGTTTTCTTCGCGCGGCTTATCCGGGCCGAGATGGAGGAGGCCGATTCGCCCGCCCAGGTGCTGGGCGCCGCCACATCGCGTTTTGCCGAGATGGGCTTTGAGGAACAGATGTATATCACCGCCGTCGTGGCCCGTCTGCAGCTTTCCACCGGCCAGGTTACGTGGTGCAACGCCGGGCATGCGGTGCCGCCGCTGTATTTTAGCCGCGATGGCATCAAGCTGTTGGAGATGCCGGGCATCCCCGTGTGCCGCTGGAATATGGATTTCCCGCGCCGGGATGCTTCTTTTATACTGGATGAGGGGGAGAAACTGCTTTTTTATACCGACGGCCTGGAGAGTGTGTGGAACGCGCACCACCGGGAGCCGCTTTGCCAGGGGCTGGAACGCATGATACACGCGCCGCTGTGTGAGAATATCCCGCAGGAAATTTGGCGGGAAGCTTCGCGGGGCGTACCCCGGGAGAGCAGCGCGCCGCACAACGACGATACGGCCATTTTGCTGGTTTGCAGGGAGGGGGCGCAACGATGACACAATTCCTGGCTACGGCCTGGCAGCTGATAACCCAGGTGCGGCTGCTGGATGTGCTGGATATTGCGCTTTTATCGGTGCTCATCTATCAAGTTATCAAACTGACACGCGAGACCCGGGCCTTTCAGCTGCTCAAAGGTTTTGCCGTCATTTTAATCATTTCGCAGGTCAGTAAATGGGTGCACCTGGACGGTATGGCTCAGCTGATGAGTTACATCGTCAATTCGGGTGTCGTCGTGCTGGTCATCCTGTTCCAGCCCGAGCTGCGCCGGGCGCTGGAACGCCTGGGCGCCGGCACCTTTTTGGACAGCTCGACGCTGCGGGCCATCTCCCATGAGAGCGACGCCGGCTACATCGCCGCCGAGCTGCAGCACGCCATACAGAACATGGCCAAAAACCGCATTGGCGCGCTATTGGTGCTGCAGCGCACCAATACGCTGGAGCACATCATCGAGAGCGGCACCATCGTAGATGCGCAGCTCTCGCGGGAGTTGATTGAGAACATCTTCGTGCCCAACACGCCGCTGCACGACGGCGCCGCCATTATTCGCGGCGGGCGCATTGTGGCCGCGGGCTGCTTTTTGCCGCTGACCACCAACACCGATTTGAGCCATGAGCTGGGCACGCGGCACCGTTCGGCGCTGGGCATGTCCGAGCATACCGACGCGCTGGTTATTGTCGTATCCGAGGAGACCGGTATCATTTCGGTGGCCGAAGGCGGGAGGCTGCAGCGCTATATGGACCAATACAGCCTAAGCGAGCTGCTCAGCAGCGTCTATCGGGCCGGGGAACCCAGGGTCAGCATCAACGCCCTGCTCAAGAGGAGAGGAGGCGCCAATGGCAGAAAGCCCAAATAACCGCTTTAGAAGAACGCTTGCCAACTTTAGAATCTGGCTGAACCAGCGCTGGGGCCTGGCGCTGCTGTCGCTGATCTTCGCCATACTGGTGTGGAACGTCGTCATCTCCGAGGCCGACCCGCTGCGCCAAATGAACATTGCCGACGTGCCGGTAAGCGTCCAGGGGCTGGAACGGCTGGAAAATCAAGGCCTGACGGTAAAGGGCAATGTTTACGCCTATGTGGATGAGGCCACGCTGCGCGTGGAGATGAAACGATCGGAGATGCTGCGCAGCAACCGCACCGACGTTACCGCCTATTTGGATTTATCGGGCATCACGGCGCCGGGCACCTACGACGCGCCGATCCGGGCCACCACCAGCCGCGGCACGGTAAGCTCCGTGTCGCCGGCCAAGGTCAAAGTGGTGGTCGAGTCGCTCTCCAGCAAGATTGTGGCCGTGGATTACGTGCTGACCGGCCAGCTGCCCGCCGATTACTGGCACAGCGAGCCCGAGCTTTCGTCCAAACAGCTGCGCATCAGCGGCGCCCAGTCGGACATCGGCCTTATCGATCGCGCCCAGGTGACGGTGGATATGACCGGCATGGCCGGCCAAGCGGCCATCACCTGCGACTTTGAATTTTTAACCGCCCAGGGCCAGGCGGCGGAAGCCGCCGGCATTGCGCTGGAGGTGCCCAACTGTGTGGTGCGGATGGAAGTCTATCCGGTAAAGACGCTGCAAGCCAGCGCCGATGAATTCTTTTTGGGCACGCCCCTCGACGGCTATGAGATATCGTCGGTCAACATCTATCCGTCCCAGGTGCGGCTGGTGGGCAGCGCCGAGAATCTGTCCGCCATCACCCAGCCGCAGCTGACGCCGATGGACGTGGACGG
>JAQVWW010000129.1 GCA_028709505.1 Eubacteriales bacterium | reverse complement strand
TGCAGAAAATCAGGATATAGTTGAGCGTCACGTTGGTCAGCAGCGCCACCAGCGAGACGTAGAAGCCCACCCTCACCGTCTCGACGCTGCGCAGCGCGCTGGTTAAAATGTTGGAGATGCTGAAGAAGAAATACGAATAGCAGATGATTTTCAGGTACTTGACGCCCTCGTCGATGACGGCCTGATCGGTACTGAACAGCCCCAGGCACTCCCGCGGAAAGAAGAACACCGCCGCCCACATCAGCGTCGCCATCACGATGCCCAGATACAGGCCGATGGTGGTGATGCGGCGGATGGGCTCCACCTGCCGCCTGCCCCAATACTGGCTGCTCAGCGTCACGATGGCGTCGCCCACGCCCAGCGTCAGCATCTGTAAAATAAACTGCAGCTGGTTGGCCAGGCCCACGCCGGCAATGGCTATCTCGCTGTAAGCGCCCACCATGATGCTGTCGGCCAGGCCCACGCTGTAAACGATCACGTTTTGCGCCGCCATCGTCAGCATCAGCGCAAAAAAGCGCTTATAAAAGGCTTTATCGCGGGTAAAAAATTTCTGCATACAACGCCCTCCCCGTTACCGCTACCATCATACACGAAACTGCGGGCCTTTCATAGCGCTTCTGACGCACCGTTGCGGGAATGTTTTTCGTCGACGCCCGGGCGGCGACAGCCGGCAAAAGCCGATACAGCCGGGTATTTTCCACACCGGGCGGGCAGCCGGCAAGCCCATGCTCGTCTTCCGCGTATCGCATTGCGCTTTGCCCGGTTTTTTACCGAAGGCGCCGCCATAAAAAGGCGGCCGTGGGAGCCGCCCACAGCCGCCTAAAAGTTGCCGTTTGGTCGTTTTGTTATTCCACCGATACCAGGTAGTAGTATACCGGCTGCCCGCCGTGGTACACTTCGACGTCACAGTCGCCAAACTCCTGGGCGAGGCTGTGCTTGAGCGCTTCGGCGGCCTGCTCTTGGACGCCTTCGCCGTAATACAGCGATATCATCTCGCAGCCGTCTTGGGCCATGGCACGCACCAGCTGGCGCACCGTCTCGTCCAAATCCTCGCCGGCGCACTGTATCTTGCCGGCTGAAATGCCCATGATGTTGCCCTCTTGAATAGTCAGTCCGTCCATCTGGGTATCGCGCACGGCGTAAGTCACCTGGCCGGACTTCACCGCACCCAGCGCGCTTATCATGCTATGCTCAATCTCGTCGGCATCGCCGTCAGGGTTGTAGGACAGCGCCGCCGAAATGCACTGGGGGATGCTCTTGCTGGGGATGACGCGCACGTCGCAGTCCACCAGATCGGCGGCCTGCTGGGCGGCCATGATGATGTTGGAGTTGTTGGGCAGCACAAACACCGTCTTGGCGTTGGCCTGACGGATGGCCTGGGCGATATCTGCGGCGCTGGGGTTCATCGTCTGGCCGCCTTCCACAAAGGCGTCCACCATGATATCGCGGAAGATGGCGGTCAAGCCGCTGCCGGCGGCCACCGCCACCATGCCCAGTTCCTTGGGCGGCGGTGCGCCTTGGGCGGCCTGCTGTGCGGCGGCCAGCCCCAGCATCTCGCGGTGCTGGCGGCGCATGTTCTCAATCTTTAAGTTGTCCAGCGCGCCCAGCTCCAGCGCCATGCCCAGCACGCGATCGGGAGTTTCCGAATGTACGTGCACCTTGATCAGGTCGTCGTCGTACACGACGACGACGCTGTCGCCAAAGCTATCCAGCTGATCGCGGAAATGTAGCGCCGCAGCTTCGCCGACGCCTTCTTTTAAATCGATGATAAAAAATTCGGTACAATAGCCAAAGGTAATTTCCTCTTCGCCGTCGAACATGGCCATCTCGCCCATTTCGCTGTGGACGGCGGTCTGCACCTGCGCCGCGGCCAGCTGCAAGTCTCTGCCCTCCAGCGCCGCCAGGCATCCTTCGTAGATGACCAGCAGGCCCTTGCCGCCGGCGTCCACGACGCCGGCTTTTTTGAGCACTTCCAGCTGCTCGGGCGTGCGGCGCAGCGCCTCCTGGCCGTATTGCAGCGCCACGCGCAGCACTTCTATGACGTCGTCGGTCTGCCCGGCGGCCTGCATGGCGCCGGCGCCCATGGCCCGGGACACCGAAAGAATGGTGCCTTCGCGCGGCTTCATCACCGACTTATATGCCATATCCACGCTAGTGTTCATGGCCAGGCCCAGCGTGAGTGCGTCGATTTCGGCGTTGCCGTCCACGCCTTTGGCAAAGCCACGGAACAGCTGCGACAGGATGACGCCCGAGTTGCCGCGGGCCCCCTTGAGCGCGCCCTTGGCCAACGCCAGCGCCATCTGCGACGCCTGCGCGGCGTCGGCGGCGTCCATCTCCCGGCAGGAGCTCATCGCCGTCATGGACATATTGGTGCCGGTATCACCATCGGGCACCGGAAACACGTTAAGCTGGTTAATTTCCTGTTTGCGGGTCTCCAAATACTGCGCACCGGTGGTAAACATGCGCCGCAGCATCTCTCCCGTTATTTTTAAGACTGCCACTTAATAAGTCCTCCCATCATCGCCATCCTCATGGCGGATACCTGTTTGCTCCACAAAAAACGGTAGATACGCACGGATAAAAGAAATAATAGCGATAAAACTCCACCCCGGCCCGTTCCCAGGCCGGAGCGGCCTGTTGTTCCGTCTTTATGTGGCATGGGGTTAGACGCGCACGCCTTCCACCACGATATCCACGCGGTTGACCGCAAGGCCGGTGGCTTCGGATACGTGGTAGGTCACAGCTTCGATGGTAGAAGTTGCCACCGCGCTGATGGGCACGCCGTACTCAACAATGATATGCAGCTCTATGCTCAGCTCGCCCTGCTCGTTGGCGGTAACCCGCACGCCTTTGGCGAGGTTTTCGCGGTTGAGCAGCTCATACAGGCCGTCGGCCGCCCGTTTGGCCGCCATGCCCACGATGCCGTAAAAACCGGAATTGGTGATGATGTTTCCGGTCAGTGCGGCAATGGCGTCGTTGGCGATGGAGATGGTCCCCTTTTCGTTCTTGATACTGGCCATCTTTGCACTCCTTTCCTTGGATGAAGTATAATCCGGCAACTTTTCATTATTATAAACGAAATTCAACTTTTTTCAAGAGCGGCGACGCGTATGCCGGCCGCATCCGCCAAAAAAATCCAATGTCCGGTCATGAGTCGCGCGGCATTTTCGGTTTTACCGACACTTTGGTGTCCTTGTGCCGCCCAAAACCCTGTTGCCGGCCGGCTGATGCGGCGCAAACGCCTTTTTTTGCACCGCGCCGGGTGGATTTCCAAAATTAATACTTGCGAAACCCGCCGCAGTCTGATAGAATATCCATGCTTTAGTAAAATAGGATTGTGGATAGCCCGTCCTCTGAAGGAGGTGTATCTCATGGCATACAAATGTGAAATCTGTGGCAAAAAGTCCGCCCATGGCAACAACGTCAGCCATTCCAAGGTGTCTACCAAGCGCACGTGGAAACCCAACATCCAGCGTGTCCGCGCGGTCGTCAATGGCACCCCGCAAAGGCTTTATGTTTGCACCCGTTGCCTGCGCAGCGGCAGCGTACAGCGCTCTGTGTGATTTTACCCGGTTTTTCCAATGCCGCTCTTTGTAAAAAGGGCGGCATTCGTCATTTCCGCGTCTTGTGCCGCCGGGTTTTTGATGATACCATAGAGAACAAATATCCGCACGTATGCGGTCACCCTTTCTTATTTTATGGCGAAAGCGCCCGATTTATTTATCTTTGGTTTTTTGCTGTCGCCGCGCGTCGCCGCGGCAGATTCCGGCCGCCTTTTGGCCGTTGGCACAAGGAGGATATGATGCAGTATCGCCCCATCACGCAACAGGAATATCCGGCGTTTTCCGACCTACAGGCGCATTCTTTTTTCTTCGCGCGCGACTATGAAAAGCTGCAGGAGTATGCGCGGCAAGAAGGCGGCGACAAGCACGTTACCGCCCGCGGCGCCTTTTCCGACGACGGCAAGCTGATGGCCGGCATGGATTTGCTGCCCTACACGCAGCAGTTTGACGGCCATTGGGTGGGCATGGGCGGCATCGGCGGCGTATGCACGAAGCCCGAATACCGCCGCCAGGGCCATATCCGGCAGCTGTTTCGGCTGGTGTTTGAAGAGATGTATCAGCGCGGAGACGTATTTTCGTATCTATACCCGTTCTCCGTCGCCTACTACCGCCAATACGGCTACGAGACTGCCGGCGCAGTGCATATTTATTCGATGCCGCTGGCCACGCTGCACTGCCATAAGCTGCGCGGCAGCGCCGAACAGTTTTTAAGCGAGATGTACGGCGACGACGCCGGCGACCCCGGCCCCATCGTCGCAGTATACGAGGCCTGGTCCGCCGGGCACAACCTGGCGGTGGAGCGCACCGGCGCCGCGTGGCGCAAGCTGCTGGAGGTGGACCCTGCCAACGCCAAGACCCGCGCCTATCTGTTGCGCAATCCCCAGGGGCAGCCGGCGGCCTACGTCGTGTTCCGGGTGGACGGCGACACGCTGCACGTCACCGACGCCGCCTGGGCCGAACCCCAGGGCCTGACCGACATCGCCGGTTTTTTAGGCGGCCTGGCCGGCAACCTGCGCAATCTGGTCTGGCGGCTGCCTGCCTATCTGCCGCCGGATATTCTGTTCCCCGAGTGGCTCAACCCGCTGGCGCAGCGCAACATCGTGGGCATGAACCGCGTCATCAACGTGCAAAAGGCACTGGAGCTGATGCGCAAGCGCCGCCGGGAAGCGACTGTTAAGCTGCGCGTGCGGGACAGCTGGATTCCCGCCAACGACGCGCTGTTTTGAGTCAGCCTGTCCGACGGCACGGTGCGCGTGTGCGACGACGGCCCGGCGGACATGGACTTGTCCATCGCGGCGTTTTCGCAGCTGATAACCGGGTATATTGACCTTGCACAGGCAGCCTATCGCGCCGATGTGGCAATCCACGCGCAGGCTGATGCGCTCAGCCGGCTCTTTGTCCGCAAGACGGTGATGCTGGCCGATCATTTTTAACTTTTTAGGGGGAGGCATTATGGCTAAGAAGCTGAAGATTCTAGACGAATTCAAAGCGTTTATCACCCGCGGCAATGTGCTGGATCTGGCGGTAGGCGTCATCATC
>JAQVWW010000128.1 GCA_028709505.1 Eubacteriales bacterium | reverse complement strand
AATAATTTGAGCCGGCGGAAAAGTTCTTTTTCGTGTTTAGATGAGCACCGCCCGCTGCCCGGCGGGCGGCGAGCCGCCGCAACCGCAAAGAGGATATTTGCCGCCTGCGTGATGCAACCATCCGCCCGCTGCGCTTGCGGGCGTTCCCGCCGGATGGTTGACGGTGCGCTAATGTAGTGCTATTTTGTTTGGTAACATTGCCCATTTAAAGAGGTGTTTTGACATGGCGCATTTATTTACCCAAACCATCGCCGGCTGGCAGTCCTGGGGTGAAGTATTTCAGTCCATCCCGGCGTTTACGCCGCTGACCGAGCATATTTTTGCGCGGGAAGGCCTGCCCTGCGGCGAAATTTCGCAACTGACCCCCGGCAGCAACGCCGTCTTTCGCGTGGGCCGCTACGTGGTTAAAATCTTCGCGCCGGCCCAGTCCGGCGTCGATACCGCCGGCGACTATCTGCGCGAGATGCTGGGCATGCGCCGGGCCATGGAGCTGGGCATCCACATCCCGCATCTGGTGGCCGCTTCGCAGCTGCAGGATAACTATCTGTTCCGCTACCTCATTATGGACTACATCGACGCCGCCGACGCCAAAGACGTGCTGGGCGGCTATACCCCGGCGCAAAAGCTGGATTTTGTCGGCCGCCTGCGGGCCGATGTGGATAAGCTGCACGCGCCGCTTGCCGGCTTTCCGGTACAGGATGTGCGCCAACGGGCGCTGGAAAACCCCCGGTGGGACGTGCTGCCCGCCGCAGTGGTGGCGCAGCTGCGCCGGCTGGTGCAGGCACATGTGCCGGCGGCGCAGGTTTACGTGCATGGCGACATCACCGGCGAGAACGTGCTTATTTGCGCCGACGGTATGCTGCATTTGATCGACTTTGCCGACGGCAGGATAGCCCCCGCCGGCTACGAGCTGCCGCCTATACTGTTCGATCTGATGGATTTTGACCCGCTGATGGTGCGCGCCTATCTCTCCGGTGATGCGGCCCAGGCGGCCGACGACTGTTTTTGGGGCCTGCTGCTGCACGAGTTCGGTGCCTATTTCGTCCAGCTCATCTGCCGGCGGCTATTGGGCATAAATCCCGACGAGCTGACCGATCTGATGCAGATTCAGGCGGCGCTGGAGAAGTTTTTTGCCGGATAGGCGGCGCCTGCGCCGGGCGGGAAAGCCGGGCTTCGTGCCCATGGCTCCGCCTCCAAATCTTTGTTTAGGGGCTGCAAGCCCTAAAAAACCTCATCAAGCCAAAACGCCCCGGTTGGGGCGCTTTGCAAATAATAAGAGTTCTAAAAAAACTGTTTTTTGGCGGATGTACGCCGGTGACGCCCCGCCCGTTTGCCCCCGCCGCTAGTTGCGCATGCTGTGCAGCGGCGCCGGGATGCGCCCGCCGCGCCGAATAAAGTCGCCGCAGCCGACGGCGCTGACGCGCATCACCGGCGCTTCGCCCAGCAGGCCGCCAAAGGACACTTCATCGCCCACGCCCTTGCCCTGGGCCGGGATAATGCGCACGGCTGTCGTCTTGCCGTTGATGACGCCGATGGCCGCTTCGTCGGCGATGATGGCCGATAGCGTCTCGGCCGGCGTGTCGCCGGGGACGGCGATCATATCCAACCCCACCGAGCAGACCGCCGTCATGGCCTCCAGCTTTTCCAGCGTCAGCACGCCGGCGCGGGCGGCGTCTATCATGCCGGCGTCTTCGCTGACCGGGATAAACGCGCCGGACAGGCCGCCCACGTGCGAGGAAGCCATGACGCCGCCTTTTTTCACGGCGTCGTTGAGCAGCGCCAGCGCCGCGGTGCTGCCCGGGCCGCCCACGCTCTCCAGCCCCATCTCCGTCAGGATATGGGCCACGCTGTCGCCCATGGCCGGCGTGGGGGCCAGCGAAAGATCGACGATGCCAAAGGGCACGTCCAGCCGCCGCGAAGCCTCGCGGGCCACCAGCTGCCCCACGCGCGTGATGCGAAAAGCGGTGCGCTTGATGGTCTCGGCCACGTCGTCAAAACTCTGCCCGCGCACCTTCTCCAGCGCGCACTTGACCACGCCGGGGCCGGATACGCCCACGTTGACGGCGCAGTCGGCCTCGCCGGCGCCGTGGAATGCGCCGGCCATGAAGGGGTTATCCTCTACGGCGTTGGCGAACACCACTAGCTTGGCGGCGCCGATGCTGTCGCGCGCGGCGGTACGCCGGGCCGTTTCCAATATGACGCGGCCCATGCGCGCCACGGCGTCCATATTGATGCCGGCGCGGGTGGTGGCCACGTTAACCGACGCGCAGACCAGTTCGGTGATGTCCAGCGCCTCGGGTATCGTGTCGATGACGGCCTGATCGCCGTAGGCAATGCCCTTATGCACCAGCGCCGTATAGCCGCCGATGAAGTTAACGCCCACATCCCGGGCGGCGCGATCCATCGCTTTGGCGATGGCCAGGCAGCCTTTGGGGCCGGCGGCGGCGCCTATGATGGAGATGGGCGTGACGCTGATGCGCTTATTGACGATGGGAATGCCGTATTCGGCTTCGATTTCTCGGCCCACCTGCACCAGGCGGCCGGCCTTGGCGCAGATGCGGTCGTACACGCGCCGGGCCACTTCGTCGGCGTCCTCGTGTATGCATTGGGTTAACGTAATGCCCATTGTGATGGTGCGGATGTCCAGGTTTTCGTGTTCGATCATCCGCAGTGTATCCAATACTTCGTGCTGGCTTATCATGGCTGCCCTCCGCCTATATCCGGTGCATGGCGTTGAACAGACCTTCGTCGTACACGCCGATAACCAGCCCCATTTCGCCGCCCAGCCGGCTCAGCACGTCCTTTAAGTCCTGCAGCGAGCAGCTGATGGCCGATAGGTCCACCTGCATCATCATGGTAAAGTAATCCTGCATGACGGTCTGGCGGATGTCCAGTATGTTCACCTGGTGCCGGGCCAGCAATGCGCTGACCGCGGCGATGATGCCCACCTTATCCTGCCCCACCACCGAAACGATTGCGTTTTTCACGGCGTTACCTCCTGTATATTTATACACGGCATATTATACGCCACGGCCCGCCGTCACGCAATGCGGCGGCAAAGATTGCGCTTTACGCAGCGCGCGCAGGTTTGTTATAATCAATACACTATCACAAAAGGAAACGGTTAACCGACATTGTTTTGCTATCCTTTGCTGTTTGACGGCGCCTTTGGCACCTACTACGCCCACCTGCGCGGCGTCGATACGCCCTGCGAGCTGGCCAACTTAACCGACGCCTCCACCGTGTCGGCCATTCACGGCGAATATCTGCGCGCCGGCGCCCAAGCCATCAAGACGAACACCTTCGGCGCCAACACGGCGGCGCTGGGCCTGGGCTGGGACGACGTGCGCGCCGTGCTGCGCGCCGGCTATTCTCTGGCCTGTGCCCAGGCCGGCGACGCGGCGGTGTTTGCCGACATCGGGCCCATCCGCACGCCGCCCGACGGCTGCCCGCGGGCCGAGTATCTGGCCATCGCCGACGAGTTTTTGGCGCTGGGCGCCCGATGCTTCCTGCTGGAGACGTTCCCGGCCGCCGGCTGGCCCATCGCGCTGGCCGCCCACATCAAGGCCGCCCGGCCCGACGCGTTCATCATGGCCTCCTTCGCCGTCGACCAGGACGGCTTCTCGCGGGAGGGCGTGTACTTTGCCGACATTCTGTCCCAGGCCCGCGCCTGCGCGCACATCGATGCCGTCGGCCTAAACTGCATCTGCGGGCCGGCCCACATGCTGGGCCTGGTCAAGCGGCTGCTGCCGCTGGAGGGTGCGCTCAGCGTGCTGCCCAACGCCGGCTACCCGTCGCTGGTCAACGGCCGCGTGGCCTACATCGACAACGCCGCCTACTTTGCCGACAAGATTGCCGAGCTGGCGGCGCTGGGCGTGCCCATCCTGGGCGGCTGCTGCGGCACCACGCCGGCGCACATCCGGCTGGCGGCGGCGCGGCTGCGCCGGCTGGGTCTGGCGCCGCCGCCCGTCCAGAGTGACGGCGCGCAGCCCGCCGCCGCCCCCGTCCGCCCCAGCCCCTGCCACCGGCTGTTCTGCGGCGAAAAACAGCTCATCGCCGTCGAGCTGGACCCGCCCGCCCGGGCCGAATGGGGCGATTTGACGCTGCAAGCCCAGCAGCTCAAGGCCGCCGGCGCCGACATCCTGACAGTGGCCGACTCTCCGCTGGCCCGCGCCCGGGCCGACAGCATCATGACCGCCGCCCGGCTGCACCGCGAGGTGGGCCTGCCGGTGCTGCCCCACATCACCTGCCGCGATCGCAACCCGCTGGCCATGAAGGCGGCGCTGCTGGGCGCGGTGATGGAAGGCGTGCAGGACGCGCTCATCGTCACCGGCGACCCGGTGGTTGAGACAGAGCGTGGCGTGCGCGGCGTGTTTTCGTTCCATTCGGCGGGGCTGATGGACTACATCGGCGGACTGAACCGCGACGTGTTCGCCCAATGCCCGGTGCATTACGGCGGCGCGCTGAACTTAAACGCCGTCAACTTTGCCGCCGAGCTGGCCCGCGCAATCAAAAAGCAGCAGGCCGGCGCATCGTTTCTGCTGACGCAGCCGGCCTTTTCATCGGCGGCCATCGCGCACCTGCGCGCCGCCGCCCAGGCGCTGGACATTCCCATCCTGCTGGGGCTCTACCCGCTGGCCGGCTACAAAAACGCCGTCTTCCTCAACAACGAGGTGCCGGGCATCCAGATTCCCGCAGACGTGGTCGAATCCTTTTACGCGCTGACGCCGCGCCAAGCGCGTGCGCGCGCGCTGCAGTTGGCGCTGGAGTTGGCCGCCCAGGCCGCCCCGTACTGCCGCGGCTACTACATCATGACGCCGCTGCAGCGCAGCGCCACCGTCTGCCGCTTGATAGAAGAGATAAGGAGGAACCTCTGATGATACTATTTGGGGAAAAGCTCAACAGCTCCATTGCCGCCACGCGGCGGGCCTTCGCCGCCCAAAACACCGACGCCGTCCGCCGGCTGTGCACCGGCCAGCAGCAGGCCGGCGCTCACTATCTGGACATCAACACGGCGCTGTTCACCGACCGCGAGTGGGACGTGATGCGCTGGGTGCTGGACATCGCGCTGGACAGCACCGACTGCGGCATCATCATCGACACGCCCAGCGTGGACGTG